>JBDTDY010000322.1:0-7545 GCA_039922835.1 Ornithinibacter sp. | reverse complement strand
TCGACTGGAACACCCCGAGCATCGGTTTCTACGAGTCGATCGGCGCCGTGGCCCAGGACGAGTGGACACGGTTCCGTCTCGACGGCCCGGCTCTCGGCACCCTGGCCGACACCGGTGGCGGGTCATGATGCGCGGTCGTCTCGCCGCGCTGGTGCTCCGGGCCGCCGGGTGGACGGCGGTGGGTGAGGTGCCACGCACCGGAGTGCTCGTCGGTGCACCCCACACGTCCAACTGGGACTTCGTCATGATGCTGCTCATCATGTGGCGCGGTGGGGTCACGCCTCGGGTGCTCATCAAGAAGGAGCTGTTCCGCGGCCCGCTGGGGTGGCTGCTGCCCCGGCTGGGCGGCATCCCCCTCGACCGCGACAATCCCGGAGCGGTCGTGCGCGCGCTCGTGAAGGAGGCTCGCAGCGGTGAGCCCTTCCTGCTGATCCTCGCGGCGGAGGGCACCCGCACGAAGGGGGAGTACTGGAAGTCGGGCTTCTGGCGGATCGCCCGGTCGGCGAACCTTCCCATCGCGCTCGCCTTCATCGACGGACCGTCTCGCACAGCGGGTTTCGGGCCGACGATGAAAGCGACCAAGGATGTCGTGGCGGACATGGACCACGTGCGGGCGTTCTATCGGGACAAGCGCGGCATCCACCCCGAGCGGCGCACCGAGCCCCGCCTCCGCGAGGAGCAGACCCCCAGATCTCCCTGACTTCGTCTGTCAGATCGTTGCCAACGCGCAGAAAATAAGCGTGTTACCGACGATCTGACAGACGAAGTGGGGGAGGTGGGGGTGGTCAGGACGGGGGGATGGCGGTCTCGATCTCCGCCAGCCAGGCGCGGCCGCTGACATCCGATGGCATCCGCCAGTCGCCGCGCGGTGAGAGGGAGCCTCCCGCGAGCACCTTGGGGCCGTTGGGCATCGCCGAGCGCTTGAACTGGTTGCCGAAGAAGCGCTTCACGAAGACCTCCAGCCAGCCCCTGATCGTCGCGAGGTCGTATGCCGTGCGGTCACCTTCCGGGTACCCCTCCGGCCATGCCCCCGACTCCACGTCGCGCCAGGCGTGCTCGGCGAGGAAGGCGATCTTGCTCGGTCGGTAGCCCCGCCGAAGCAGGTGGAAGAGGGTGAAGTCGTGGAGCGCATAGGGCCCGATGGTGTCCTGGGTCGACTGGATCTTCTCGCCGTCCCGCGCCGGGATCAACTCAGGGCTGATCTCGGTGTCGAGGATGGCGAGAAGGGTGTCGTCGACGTTGGACTGCGCGAACTGACCGGAGGAGACGACCCAGCGGATCAGGTGCTGCATCAGCGTCTTCGGCACACCGGCATTCACGCCGTAGTGCGACATCTGGTCACCCACGCCGTAGGTGCACCAGCCGAGCGCGAGCTCCGAGAGGTCACCGGTGCCGAGCACGATGCCGCCGCGCTGGTTGGCGGCGCGGAAGAGGTAGTCGGTGCGCAGCCCCGCCTGCACGTTCTCGAAGGTCACGTCGTAGACCTCCTCGCCGCGCCCGAACGGGTGGCCGAGGTCGGCGAGCATCTGCCGCGCCGCAGGGCGGATGTCGAGCTCCTCCCACTCGATGCCGAGCGCGGACATCAGTTCGATGGCGTTGGCCTTGGTCGAGTCGCTCGTGGCGAACCCGGGCATCGTGAACCCGAGCACGTGGGTGCGGGGCAGGCCGAGACGTTCGCAGGCCTTCGCGGCGACGATGAGCGCGTGGGTCGAGTCGAGTCCGCCGGAGACTCCGATGACGATGCGTGGCATGCGGGCCGGGTCGCCCCCGCCGATCGCCCGCATCCGCTGCTCCAGCCCGGACACCTGGATGTTGTAGGCCTCATAGCAGTCCAGGGCGAGCCTCGCGGGGTCGTCGGGCACGAAGGGGAACCGGTCGAGCACCCGGCGCAGGCCGATGTCCCCGCTCGGCGGGCGCAACTGGAAGGGAACGACGCGGAACCCACCGTCGTCCGCGGCGTACGACCGGGCGTTGTCGTCGAAGCTGCCCTGCCGGATCCGCTCCTGGCGCAGCCGGTCGAGGTCGACGTCGACGACGGTGCGCCGCGGCCCGTCGGGGAAGCGCTCGCCCTCACCGAGCAGGTCGCCCATCTCGTAGGCCATCGTCATGCCGTCCCACGACAGGTCGGTGGTCGACTCACCGGCGCTCGCCGCGGCATACACGTAGGCCGCGTTGCACCGAGTGCTGGCCGAGCGCGCGAGCACGTGGCGATCCTGCGCGCGGCCGACGGTGATGGGAGAGGCGGAGAGGTTGAGCAGCACCGTGGCGCCGGCCAGGGCTGCCTCGTGGCTCGGGGGGATGGGCACCCAGAGGTCCTCGCAGACCTCGACGTGCACCGCGAGGTCGGGGAGGTCATCGGCGGTGAACAGCAGGTCGGGGCCGAAGGGGATCTCGCCGTCGACGTCGGCCCCGGGCCAGTGCGGTCGCACGATGAACTCGCCCTGGTGCCCTGTGCCGGAGGCGAAGTGACGCTTCTCGTAGAACTCGCGGTAGGTCGGCAGGAAGGACTTCGGTGCGACGCCGAGCACCTCGCCGCGGTGGATGACCACGGCGCAGTTGAAGAGGCGGTGACCGTGGCGCAGCGGTGCACCGACCACCACCACGGGCAGCAACTTCGCGGTGGCTGCCGCGATGGTGACGACGGCTGCGTCGACCGCGTCGAGCAGCACGTCCTGGAGGAGGAGGTCGTCGATCGCGTAGCCGGAGGTGGACAGCTCGGGGAAGAGTGCGACGGCGACACCGTCGTCGTGGCATGCGTGAACCTGTTCGATGATGCGCTCGGCATTGGTCGCGGGGTCGGCGAGGGAGACCGGCAGTGTGCACGCCGCGACGCGGGCGAAGCCTTGGGCGTAGGCGTTGCGGAAGTCCATGGCCCCGAGCCTATGGGGCGGGCCCCCCGACCCGGGGTCACGCGAGCAGCGTCACGGCCCGAGGTCAGTCACCGTCGCCGCTGGGTGTCGCTGCACCGACGTCGTTCCAGACCGCCTTGGCCCCGGAGTGGCCCACGAGCGCCACGTCGATGCTCACCCCCACGGCAGCGACGACGCACAGCACGGTCAGCGCCATCGTGAGCGTCGCGACGGCGGGGGTGAGCACCCCGCTCCAGGAGCGGAACCGTGCGGAGACACCGAAGAGGAGCAGCAGCAGCGCGGTCAGCGGTGCCATGACGACCACGGCATGCACGACCAGCGCGTGGACCGGGATGCCGAGGATGGTGTCGAACACGTGAACCTCCGAGGGCAGACGGGGTCAGGGCGTCAGGATGATCTTGCCCGTGGCGCGACGGTCGTCCACCGCGGTCAGTGCCGACACGACGTCGTCGAGGGGGCGCACCTCGCCGATGACGGGGGAGATGGCGCCGCTCTCGAGCAGCGGCACCAGCTCCTCCCACTGGGAACGGAGGTATGCCGTGCCCGGGCCGGCGGGGCCGGTCCACCACGCGCCCCAGCCGACACCGACGACGGACACGTTGTTGAGCAGGAGGCGGTTCACCTTGACCTCGGGGATCGATCCGGCGGTGAAGCCGATGACGAGCAACCGGCCCCCGGGCGCGAGGGAGCGCAGCGAGTCGGTGAAGCGGTCGCCGCCCACGGGGTCGACCACGACGTCGACGCCCCGACCCGAGGTGAGGTCTCGCACCGCGTCCCGGAAGCCGTCGGCGAGCACCACCTCGTGCGCCCCGGCTGCTCGCGCCGTCTCGACCTTGTCCTGCGTCGACACCACCGCGATGACGCGCGCACCCCACGCCGCAGCGAGCTGGACCGCGGCCGTGCCGATGCCTCCGGCTGCGCCGTGGACGAGCACGGTCTCACCCGGGGCCAGCCGGCCGCGCTCGCGCAGCGCGAAGTGACAGGTGAGGTAGTTCATCGGCAGCGCGCCACCCTGCTCGAAGGTCACCGAGTCCGGGAGCGGGAAGACCATCGCGGGATCGCACGCGACCACCTCGGCAAAACCACCGAGGAAGCAGAACGCGGCCACTCGGTCCCCCGCGGCATACCCACTGCCCTCCGGCGCGGATCGCACCCGTCCGGCCACCTCCGACCCCGGCACGAAGGGGAGCTCCGGCGTGATCTGGTACTGGCCGCGGGTGAGGAGCACGTCCGGGAAGCAGACGCCGGCCGCCGCGACCTCGATGACCACCCCCGGGCCCTGTGGGTCGGGAAGGTCGAGGACCTCGATGCTGTCGGGGCCGTCGAGACGAGTCACCTGGGCTGCGCGCATGCCCACATCGTAGGAACACCGCACGATCGGGAATGACC
The DNA here is from genome assembly GCA_039922835.1 of Ornithinibacter sp. Taxonomy (GTDB): domain Bacteria; phylum Actinomycetota; class Actinomycetes; order Actinomycetales; family Dermatophilaceae; genus Fodinibacter. The sequence continues at coordinate 3,286 of JBDTDY010000322.1, read as the reverse complement.
AGCGGTGCCGATGCCTTCACCATGGGTGCCCCAGCCCCGCCATTCCGTGCTCGCGATCGTCGCCCTCATCCTTGGTGGCATCGCCATCGGCACGACCGAGTTCGTCACGATGGGCCTGCTGCCCGAGATCGCCGACGGCGTGGGGGTCAGCATCCCGACCGCTGGGCACACGATCTCGGCCTACGCCGCCGGTGTCGTGGTGGGCGCGCCCCTGCTCGCGGTGCTTGGGGCGAAGTCGCCGCGCAAGGCGCTCCTCGTCGCCCTCATCTCCGCCTTCAGCGTCGGCAACGTGCTGAGCGCCATCGCACCCACCTACGAGTCCCTCGTCGCGGCACGCTTCGTCGCGGGGCTGCCGCACGGCGCGTTCTTCGGCGTCGCGGCCCTCGTCGCGGTCGACCTCGCGGAGAAGGGCCAGGCCGGCCGCGCGGTGGGTCGGGTCATGCTCGGCATCCCGATCGCGAACATCTTCGGGGTGCCCGGCGCGACGTGGCTCGGGCAGGCCTTCGGCTGGCGCACCGCCTACTGGCTCGTCGGCGTGCTCGGCCTCGCGACGGCACTGCTCATCACGTATGCCGTGCCACACCTTCCCGCCGACCGCACCAAGACCGTGCGCAACGAGCTGGGTGCCCTGCGCAGCACGCAGGTCTGGCTCACCCTGGCGGTGGGGTCGATCGGGTTCGGCGGCATGTTCGCGATGTACTCCTACATCGCGCCGACCATCACCGAGGTCACGGGCCTGCCCTCCTCCGCCGTGCCGCTCTACCTGCTCGTGTTCGGCGTCGGCGGGTTCGTCGGCAACATCGTCGGCGGCCGGATGGGTGACTGGTCGGTGCTGCGCTCGGTGGTCCTCGGGATGACAGGGATGGGCGTGCTGCTCGCCGCGTTCGCGCTGGCTGCGCCGTATGCCGTGCCCGCCCTGGTCGTGCTCTTCCTCGTGTCGATCCTGGCCTCGCTGCTCGTCATCAACCTCCAGCTGCGGCTCATGCAGGTCGCCGGGTCGGCCCAGACGCTCGGGGCGGCCAGCAATCACGCGGCGCTCAACCTCGCGAACGCCCTCGGCGCGTGGCTCGGTGGAATGGCGATCGCAGCGGGCTGGGGCTACACCGCACCCGCATGGGTCGGCGCCGCGCTCACGATCCCCGGCCTGCTCATCCTGGGCATCTCGGTGCTGCTGCACCGCCGGGAGCACCCGGAGCGCGCCACGATGCGGCCGGTCGGCCCGGCACCGACCGAGAACGGGTCCGAGCCCCCCGCGCACCTGCTCTGACACAGGTCACACCCTCGAGGGGTTCCCGTTGCGGGCACGGTCCGTAGGCTGGCGGCATGCCGAGCCCCGTGACCTGCGACGTCCGAGGCGGTGTCGCCCAGGTGCGACTGGACCGCCCCGACAAGCTCAATGCCCTCACCCTTGACACCCTGCAGGACCTGGTTCGCACCGCCCGCGAGCTGCGCGGAGACCGCACGCTGCGGGCCGTGGTGCTCGCCGGGGAGGGCGACTCCTTCTGCGCCGGGCTCGACTTCGCCACCGTGATGGCTGACCCGCGGCGGGTGGCCCGCTCGTTCATCCCGGTGCCGTGGCGGGGCACCAACCTCTTCCAGGAGGCCTGCTGGGCCTGGCGCCGGCTCCCCGTGCCGGTCGTCGCGGCGGTCCACGGTCACTGCTTCGGGGGTGGGCTGCAGATCGCCCTGGCGGCGGACCTTCGGATCACCACTCCCGACGCGAAGTGGTCCGTGCTCGAGGCGCGGTGGGGGCTGGTCCCCGACATGACCGGCATCCAGGCCCTCTCCCAGCAGGTGCGGATGGATGTCGCGAAGCGCCTCGCGATGACCGGTGAGGTCGTGAGCGGAACCCGTGCCGTCGAGCTGGGGCTGGCGAGCGAGGTCTCCGAGGACCCGCTCACCGCGGCGGCCGAGTTCGCCGAGGCGGTCAGCGCCCGCTCACCCGACGCGGTGGCCGCGACCAAGCGGGTCTTCAACCGCACCTGGAGCTCGGGCGATCGGCGCACCTTTGCCCGTGAGCGCTTCGAGCAGGCGTTCCTCCTGGCCTCGGGAAACACCAAGATCGCCCGCGAGGCCGCCTACACGAAGGTCGTCCCCGAGTTCCGGGCGCGCACCCGGTGACCCCCACTGAGGGCGTGCGGCACATCACTTGCACCCTGTGCGAAGCGATGTGCGGCCTCGAGGTGCGCCTCGACACCTCAGGCGCCATCGACTCGGTGCGCGGGCACGAGGCCGACCCGCTCTCGCGGGGTCACATCTGCCCCAAGGCGATCGCTCTGCAGGACCTCCACGAGGACCCCGACCGGCTCCGGGCCCCGGTGCGACGCACGGCCGACGGCGGCTTCGAGGAGATCTCCTGGGACGACGCCATCGCGCTGGCGGCTTCGCTCATCGTGGGGGTGCAGCGCGAGCACGGCGACGACGCGCTCGCGGTCTACCTCGGCAACCCCAACGTGCACAGCCTCGGCGCGCTGACCCACCACCCCACCCTGCTCAGGCTCCTTCGCACCCGGAACCGATTCTCCGCGACGTCCGTGGACCAGCTGCCGCACCACGTCACCGCGTGGGCTCTCTACGGTCACCAGTTCCTCCTGCCGGTGCCCGACATCGACCGCACCGACCTGCTCGTGCTCATCGGCCACAACCCGATGGCCTCCAACGGCTCACTCTGGACGGTGCCGGACTTTCCACAGCGCAGGCGCGACCTCGCCTCTCGCGGAGGTCGACTCGTCGTCATCGACCCGCGCCGCACCGAGACGGCCAAGGTCGCCGACGAGCACCACTTCGTGCGACCCGGCACCGATGCCGCCGTGCTCCTCGCGATCGTGCGCGAGCTGCTGGATCACGACCTGGCCCGCCCCGCGGCCTACGTGGACGGGCTGGATGCCGTGCGCTCTGCCGTCGCGCCGTTCACCCCAGAGCTGGCGGAGGCATTCTCCGGGATGCCGGCCGCATCGGTCCGAGCCCTCGCCCGGGACCTCGCCGCTGCCCCGACGGCCGCGGTGCACGGCCGGATGGGGGTGTCGACCCAAGGGTTCGGGGTGCTGTGCCAGTGGGCGGTCCAGAGCATCAACATCCTCACGGGGAACCTCGACCGCCCCGGCGGAACGATGTTCACCACTCCTGCAGTCGATCTCGTCGGCCGCGACCTGGTCTCCCCCGGAGGCTTCGGGCGGCGGCGCTCGCGAGTGCGTGGGCTGCCGGGGTTCGGTGGCGAGCTGCCGGTGTCCGCCCTCGTCGAGGAGATTGCGACACCGGGGGTGGGGCAGGTGCGCGCGCTGCTGAC
>JBDTDY010000321.1:0-7169 GCA_039922835.1 Ornithinibacter sp. | reverse complement strand
GGTTCGGGAGATCGCGGCTGACGTGCGCAGCCACGTCCTCGCGACCGGAGAGGACCCGGTGCAGGCGTTCGGGCAGCCGGCGGACTACGCCCGGCAGTGGACCCACCGCTCTCCTGCGCGCCGCTTCTCCACCCAGATCGTCGCTGCCTCGCTGGGCGTGCTCGGACTCGGTGCCGTGGGAAAGGGCCTCGTGGCCGAGACAGCGTGGAGAGCGGACCTCCCGGTCTCCGTAGGCAATCTCGTCGTCGTGGGTCTCTGGGTCACGGTCTGGGTCCTCGTGCCGTGGCCCTTGGACATCTGGCTCGCCCGCCGCGCTGCAAAGAGTTTCGGTAGGGCACCTCGGGTGCCTGGTTGGGTGATCCGGAACGGGGGTCTGCTCGTGTTCTCCACGGTGGTGATCGTGGGGATCGCGTGGATCGGCGCGGGCGGTCCTCTCGATTCTGAGCGAGCCACAGGGGCATCCGCCCCTCGGTGGGTGTTCGTCGCAGGCGGGCTGGCGCTCGTCCCGTTGTTCTTCCTGGCGAAGGAACCGTCGTCGATGCGCGCTGTGCCGACGGATCCTCTCCACCGTGCTCGCTCTCGACGGCAGTGGCTGCGTGAGGTCTTCAGGCTGTCGCGGCCCTATCGAGGCGGGTGACGTGACGGCAGGGAGCCGGTGAGGCCCGCCGCCATGAGGGAGGGCCGGGCGAAGTCGACGATCCGGCGAGCGACCTCGTCGGGGTCCGCACCAGGAGCCAGCACGTGGCTCACCGTGAGCCGCACGACGGGCTCGATGACGGTCGAGGTGTCGGCTCGGGACAGCTCACCGCAGACCACGGTCGTGGCCGCAGCGACGAGGGGCCCGGCATCGGTGGTGAGGAGCCGCAGCAGGTCCATGGACGGATCCACCGATCGCAGCGCACCGTGCACGAGCGCACTGGCGCCCGCCTCGCGCAGCGCCGCCGCCACCGCCGCCTCGACCGCGGCAACGTCAGTGTCAGCATCGCGCATCGCGACGCGCACGGCATCGAGCACCCGCCGGAGCTCGCGCTCGACCAGAGCCTCGGCCAGCGAGGCACGAGAGCCGAACTCGGCATAGAGCGTCTGCCTGCTGACTCCGACCTCATCGGCGATCGCGGTCATCCGCACCGCCGACCATCCGTTCCCGGCCGTCACGCGAGCCGCGACGTCCAGGGCGCGTTCGCGCAGCGCCGCCCTGAGGTCTCGGTGGAAGCTGCCCGGGCTCATCCGCCCGCCACGACGGGAACGAAGTCCCTGCGCTCGCGCACCCCGCAGTCCGGGCAGGGCCAGTCCGGGTCGATCGTGCTGATCGGGGTGCCAGCGGGCCACCCCTCGTCAGGGGCTCCTCGTGCCTCGTCGTAGACCCAGCCGCACGAGGGGCAGGCCAGCCGAGCGGATGGCGCCTGGACGGCATCCGCTGCTGCAGGCTCGACCTGCTCCACGTCTGCCACTCCTGCGCCGACACGGTTGACCAGGGACAGGTCGCCGCCCACGTGGGCCAGCACCCTCGGGTCCATCACCCGCCGCCAGATCCACGGCACCCAGCTGAGGACGATCATCCCGGCATACCCGGTCGGCAGCACCGGGGCCTGCGGGTCGTCACGCAGGCTCTGGTAGCGCCGCGTCGGGTTGGCGTGGTGGTCGCTGTGTCGCTGCAGGTGGTAGAGGAGGACGTTGGTGCCGATGTTGTTGGAGTTCCAGCTGTGCCGGGCGTCGACGTGCTCGTAGCGCCCGGACGGCAGTCGCCGGCGCAGCAGCCCGTAGTGCTCGAGGTAGTTCACCGACTCCAACAACCAGATGCCCACCACCGCCTGCACGAGGAGCCAGGGCAGCACACCCCACCCGCCCACGGCCAGCAGCACCGCCCACAACCCGAGCGTCATCGCCCACGCGGTGAGGATGTCGTTGGCGGGGCCCCAGACCCGCAGGCCACGGCGGCGCAGCCGGCGCGCCTCCAGCCCCCAGGCGCTGCGGAGCCCACCGACCACGGTGCGGGGCAGGAAGCGCCACACCGACTCACCGAGCCGGGCGCTCGCAGGGTCCTCGTGGGTCGCGACCCGCACGTGGTGGCCGCGGTTGTGCTCGATGAAGAAGTGCCCGTATGCCGGTTGGGCCAGCGCGATGCGCGCCAGCCACCTCTCGTGGCGCACGGTCTTGTGGCCCAGCTCGTGGGCGATGTTGATCGCGACGCCGCCGACGATGCCGACGCCGAACGTGAGACCGATCGTGTCGATCACCGACAAGCCGCCGTGCCCGAGCATCCACGCCGACCACACCAGGACGAGGTACTGCACGGGCAGGAAGGCGAAGGTCACCCAGCGGTAGTAGCGGTCCTCCTCCAACGCCGCGATGACCTCGTCCGGGGGAGTGGAGGGGTCCAGACCGGCCACGAGGTCGACGAGGGGGACGAGGACGAAGACGAAGAACGGCGCGAAGAACCACGCCAACGAGGAACCGGTCGCCCCGACGAGCCCCCAGGACAGGATCGGGAGGAGCGGCATGACCGTGCCCAGAACCCACCAGGGCTTCTTGCGATCCCGCCACGGTGCGACCTGGTTCACCGGTGCCGGGCGCGTCCGTGTCATGGCCCGACGCTAGCGATGGTGGGACGGCTCGACAAGACGCCGAAATCGTCCAAGCTTTGACAAAGTATCGACATAGACAAACATTCAACATACTCTTTCCGCATTGCCGGCCCCCAGCACCGGCACCACACCAGGAGATCAGCACACCATGACAAAGACCCGCACTCGCATCGCAGCCACCCTCGCCGCAGCGGCCGGCGTCGCCGCCATCGCCGTCGCCCCGGCCCAGGCAGCCCAGGACACGACCTGCATGAAGGCCGGCATCGCCACCCTCAAGGACGCTGGCCTGTTCAAGTCCGTCGTCAAGAACGGCATCACCGTGGGCACCGCGGTGTCCGTGGGTGTCGGTGTCCGCGAAGGCAACGCCGTGCCCGCCCTGGACACCGTGATCTCCTACAGCGCGCTCCTGGCCGACCACCGCGCAGGCGCGAACAGCTACTTCACCTACCCCTGGTGCAGCTGACCTGACACCGTCGGCGGGCGGCCCTGGAGCGTGAGGCTCCCGGGTCGCCCGTTGCCGTGTCCGGGGAGTGCCGGGGTCGGTGCCTCGACGTAGGGTTGGCCACGACATGAGCACCCTCTTCGACGGCCTCGACTTCGGCGACGCGCGGCGTGGTCCAGCGGCCGACGCGACCGCGGGCGCAAGCCCCCGGGCGGCGCTGGTCAACGAGGCCGGTGTGCCCACCTGGGCCGAGGCTGCTGCCGCCGGCGACGGCCCGGAGGGTGGTCCCGCCCGACGCGGCGTGCCCGACGCGCAGGAGCTCCTCGCCGGGCTCAACCCGCAGCAGCGCGAAGCGGTGCTGCACGAGGGCCCACCGCTGCTCATCGTGGCCGGCGCGGGCTCGGGCAAGACCCGGGTGCTCGCCCACCGCATCGCCTACCTGCTCGCCGACCGTGGCGCCCAGCCGGGGCAGATCCTCGCCATCACCTTCACCAACAAGGCCGCGGCCGAGATGCGCGAGCGGGTCGACGGTCTCGTCGGCCCACGGTCTCGGGCGATGTGGGTGCTCACCTTCCACAGCGCCTGCGTGCGCATCCTGCGGCGGGAGGCCGACCGGGTGGGCATGCGCTCGACCTTCTCGATCTACGACGCCGCCGACTCCCAGCGCCTGATGTCGATGGTGCTGCGCGACATGGACCTGGACCCCAAGCGCTACAACCCGCGGTCCTTCAGCCACCAGGTCTCCAACCTCAAGAACGAGCTGATCGACGAGGAGACGTATGCCGGTCGGGTCGGTGAGGCGAGCCCGCACCAGGAGCAGGTGCTGGCAGAGGCCTACACGGCATACCAGCGTCGCCTGCGTCAGGCCAACGCACTGGACTTCGACGACCTCATCATGACCACGGTCCACATCTTCCAGGCGTTTCCCGACGTGGCCGAGCACTACCGCAGGCGGTTCCGACACGTCATGGTCGATGAGTACCAGGACACCAACCACGCGCAGTACCAGCTGGTGAAGGAGCTCGTCGGCGCGGAGGAGACCCGCAGCGAGCACGGCGTGGAGCCCAGCGAGCTCGTCGTCGTCGGTGACGCCGACCAGTCGATCTACGCCTTCCGAGGGGCGACGATCCGCAACATCGAGGAGTTCGAGGCCGACTACCCCCGGGCGCGCACGATCCTGCTGGAGCAGACCTACCGGTCGACCCAGACCATCTTGAGAGCGGCCAACGCCGTGATCTCGCGCAACGAGTCCCGGCGCAAGAAGAACCTGTGGAGCGAGAGCGGCGACGGGGCCCCGATCACGGGTTACGTCGGCGACAACGAGCACGACGAGGCGTCCTTCGTGGCACGCACCATCGACCGGCTCGGCGACGACCACGGGGTGCGACCCGGTGACGTCGCGGTGTTCTACCGCACCAACGCCCAGTCCCGCGCCCTCGAAGAGGTCTTCGTGCGGGTCGGCCTGCCCTACAAGGTGGTCGGTGGCACGCGCTTCTACGAGCGGCGCGAGGTCAAGGACGCCCTCGCCTACCTGCGGGTGCTCTCCAACCCCACCGACACCGTCAACATCCGGCGCATCGTCAACGTGCCCAAGCGTGGCATCGGCGACCGGGCGCAGGCGTGTGTCTCAGCGCTCGCCGAGCGCGAGCGGATCCCGTTCATCGCGGCGCTCGGCCGCCCCGAGGACGCCCCCGGCATCGCGACCCGGTCGGTGGCCGCGATCAAGGGCTTCACCGCGCTCCTCGAGAGCCTGGGGCGGGTCCGTGACGACGACGACGCGGGCGTCTCCGACCTCCTCGAGGCGATCCTCGACCAGTCGGGTTACCTCACCGAGCTCAGGGCCAGTCACGACCCCCAGGACGAGACCCGGGTGGAGAACCTCGCGGAGCTCGTCGCGGTGGCGGGCGAGTTCGACGAGGCACGCCGCGAGACCGGTGAGGTCGTCAGCCTCGAGGACTTCCTCGAGCGGGTGTCCCTCGTCGCCGACGCCGACGAGATCCCCGACACCGCCGAGGCCGAGGCCGCGGGGGTCGTCACCCTGATGACGTTGCACACCGCAAAGGGTCTGGAGTTCCCCGTGGTGTTCCTCACCGGCATGGAGGACGGCACGTTCCCGCACATGCGCAGCCTGGCCGATCCCAAGGAGCTCGAGGAGGAGCGCCGGCTGGCCTATGTCGGCATCACCCGGGCCCGCGAGCGGCTGCACCTCTCCCGGGCCGCGATCCGATCGGCGTGGGGTGCGCCGCAGTACAGCCCACCCTCCAGATTCCTCGACGAGATCCCTGCCGAGCTCGTGACGTGGGAGCGAGAGCTCTCGGGTGCCGCGGCGATCGGTCGTCGGGACCAGCGACCTGCGGTGGCAACCCTCGCGGCGCGGCCGGGGGTCCGCTCACCGGGCAACCGGCCCATCATCATGCTCGCTGCGGGTGACCGGGTCACTCACGACACCTATGGGCTCGGCAGCGTGGTGCGCACCCTGGGTGAGGGCGAGAAGACCCAGGCGGAGGTCGACTTCGGGGGAGAGCTGGGGGTCAAGCGCTTCGTGCTGCGCTTCGCCCCACTCGAGAAGCTCTGAGCCCGAGGGCTTCAGAGGCCTGCACAGCACGCGAGCCAGACCAGCTCGGTCTCAGAGGAGACCCTTCGAGCGCAGCCACGGCTCGGGAGGAAGTGGGTCGTTGGCTGCGGTGGACTTCTGCATCTCGAGGTGCAGGTGTGAGCCGAAGGAGTGGCCGGTGTTGCCCACGAGGCCCACGAGCTGACCAGGCATCACGCTCTCACCCTCGGTGACCAAGCGCTGGCTCAGGTGGGCGTACCAGGAGATGCTGCCGTCCCAGTACTGGATCTCCACCTTGTTGCCGAAACCGCCGCTGTAGAACGAACCGATGACCGTGCCCTTGGACATGGCGTAGGTCGGGGTGCCGGTGGGTGCCCCGAGGTCGATGCCTTGGTGGAGCCGGCCCCAGCGGAATCCGAAGCGCGAGGTGATGTCCCAGGTCTTGATCGGGCGAACCCACGACTTTCCTTCGCGCTCGGCCTTCGCGGCGGCCTTCTTCGCTGCTGCGGCCTTCGCCTGGGCCGCCTTCTTCGCTGCTGCGGCCTTGGCTTGCGCGGCCTTCTTGGCGGCTGTCGCCTTGGCTTGGGCAGCGAGCACCGCCCGCTGGGCGTCGCGCGCGGCCTTGACCTGCGCCTCCGCCCGGCCCTGGAGCGCGGCGCTCTGCAAGGTGGCGTCCTGGCGGCGCAGCGCGAGGTTGGTCACCATCTCCTCGTCGACGGCCTGCTGGGTGCGAGCCATTGCTGACTGCTGGCCGGACACGCTCAGGGTCAGCGGGGCGGATGCCAGGGGCGCCGACTCCGCGACTGATGCACCGGTCGCCGTCACCACGAGGGCGGCGGCTGCCGCGGTGGGCAGCACGAAGCTGTGGCTGAACGCCTTGGGGAACCGGAAGCCAGGACGGCCGGCGGCATGGCGCGCGGCATGGTGGCGTCCTTGGTAGGACCGGGGACTCACGGCAGGGGGACCTCATCCGGGGGGTGGCGGGGCTCGTACACCGTAGCGTGACCATTCCGTGACACAAACCCCCAACCTGAGAATCTGTGGACGACCACTCTCAGGAAACGACTCACAGGCGGCTGACCTGCGGGGCTGTCGTGACAGTGATGCCGGTCACAGTGCTCGCCCGGTGTGACGAGCGGCTCAGATGTCGCGGGTGAGAGGGGTGACGCCGGTTCGGAGCGTGCTGCCCTGGGTGTCGAGGTGGGCGAGCGCGCTCGAGATGCCGTGCACGACCTCGCCGAGCATGGGGAGGGTGAGGTGGCCGGCGCCGTGCAGGGCGATGTTGCGCGCCGCGAGGTCGCGGTGCCGTAGGGCGGCGGAGCGTTGCGGCACGATCGCGATGTCGCTGTCGGACCAGTAGGAGATGAACCGGGTGCGGCAGCCTCGCACGGGTCGAGCCAGCTCCCGCATCAACGGACTGCCGGGACGCATCTGCTGCATGAGCCGGGTCGGGACGGCGTATGCCGTGAACGTGCCGCTGTGCGGGCTCCCGAGGGTCACCAGGGTGTGCACCCGAGCGTCGCCGCCGAGTCGGGTGACGTAGTAGCGCGCGATGAGCCCGCCGAGACTGTGCCCGATGATGTGGATG
>JBDTDY010000320.1:0-2534 GCA_039922835.1 Ornithinibacter sp. | reverse complement strand
CTCCTTCCCCGAGAAGGTGCTCCATGACGGTCGACCGGCGGCGGTGGCCCCGCTCGCGTGGACGGCATCGCTCGTCGCGATCGCGCTGCACGAACTGACCCTCCGGTGATCGCCCCGCACCCGTCGCGCCAGGTGCTGATCTGGCTGGGCGTCGCTGCGCTCGCCGTCCTCGGGGTCATCGCACCAGCCAGCGCGGCGCGAGCGCAGGAGCCGCCGCGCGCTGTCGTCCTCGTGGGTGCGCCCGGCCTGTCGTGGACCGACATCGACGCGGTGACGACGCCGACCCTGCACGGCCTCGCACTCGCTGGTGGCGTGGCCTCACTCACGGTCCGGGCCGTCCGCTCCCGGTCCTGTGCGATCGACGGGTGGCTCACGCTGTCCGCCGGGCGCAGGGCCGCAGACCTCGTCGGCCCGTGCCGGGCGCCGCAGGGGGTGGGAGAAGACGACGCGGTGCCGCACTGGGAGGACTACCTCGCGGCGGCGCAGGCCGACTCCTACGGCGCGGTTCCGGGCACGCTGGGGTCATCCCTGCTGGATGCCGGTACCTGCGTGGGTGCCGTCGGACCCGGCGCGGCGATCGGAGCTGCTGACGTGGCCGGACGCGTCGTCAGGTCCACCGACCTGGCCGGAGCACCGGGGTGTCGCGTCACGCTGGTCGACGCAGGCGTCCTTCCGGTGGACCCGGTCGCCCGCACCACTGCGCTGCGTGCCCTCGACACCACCACCGCGCAGGTGCTGGGGGCTGCAGACCCGCGGACCCGCATCGTGGTCGCCGGGGTGGGGGACGGACTCTCGGCCGTGCGACCGCGAGCGCTCATCATCACCGGTGACCATTCCGGCTGGCTCACCTCGCCCTCGACCCGCCAGCCGGGCCTGGTGCAGCTCCAGGACCTCACGGCCACCCTGCTCGACTGGGAGGGTGCCTCGGCCGCGGAGCTCACCGGGCGTCCCGTGACGGTCACCGCAGGCGGTGGGTCGGCCAGCGACCGGATCGCGGACCTGCAGGGCTTCGAGGTGCGATCGGGCACGCTGCGCTCGGCGAGCCCCCAGGTCACCGGCTGGCTCGCGGCGGCATTCGCCGCGTGGTGCCTCGTGGCGGGAGTGACCCTGCGGCGCCGCGGGGTGATCACCGGGAGGGTGACCCTCGTCGGGGTGGGCGTGGCCTCGGTGCCGCTCTCCACCTTCGCGGCAAACCTGGTGCCCTGGTGGCGGGCCCCGGCGCCTGCCCTTGCGTTCGTCGCGGTGCTGGCGGCGGTGGTCGCGGGGGTCACGATGCTCGCTGCGCTCGCGGGGCGTCGGTGGCCCCTCGGCGCGCTGGTCGTGCTCTCGATCATGACCCTCCTGGTGCTCGGCGGGGACGTGCTGACGGGCTCCGGGCTCCAGCTCGCGTCGGTCTTCGGTCAGAACCCGACCGTCGGGGGGCGCTTCTACGGGGTGGGCAACACGAGCTACGCGCTCTACGGGGTCGCGCTGCTGGGTGTCGTGGGCGTGCTCGCCACGGCGCGATCGCGCACCCCGCACCGGTCGCTGGCCCTGTCAGCGCTGGTGCTGCTCGGGGCCATCGTCATCGAGGGAGCACCGTCGCTCGGGGCCGACTTCGGGGGCCCTCCCGGGCTGCTCCTGGGTGGGCTCGTCGTCCTCGCGGGATCGTCGGGGGTGCGCCTCACCCCACGCAGGGCGCTCGGCGCGGTCGTGGGGGTGGCGGCCGTGACCACGGTGGTTGCGGTGCTGGACTGGCTCCGCGCGCCGGCCTCGCGAACGCACCTGGGGGAGTTCGTGGAGACGGTCCTGCACGGGGACCTCGGCGACGTCGTCGGGCGCAAGGTGAGCCAGAACCTGGCCAACCTCACCTCGCCGCCCCTGCTCACGATCTCGGTCGCCGCCCTGGCCCTTGCGCTCCTCGCGCGGCACACGGGCTGGCGCCCCACGAGCACCGGGTCACTGGTGCTGCGCGGCTCCGCCGTCCTCGCGGTCGTTGGGTTCGCCGTCAACGACTCAGGGCTGGTGATCCCGGCATACGCGGCCCTGATGCTCCTCCCGCTCCTCGCCGCCGACACCGCGGCACAGCACGCAGGACCCTGCGGGGAGCAGGAGCGGTCAGTGCGCGGCGGTGGCCGGCTCGACCAGCTCGACGAGCACGCCACCGGCATCCTTGGGGTGGATGAAGTTGACGCGTGAGTTGCTGGTGCCCCGCTTGGGGGTGTCATAGAGCAACCGGAGCCCTCGCTGGCGCAGCGTGGCGCAGACCTCGTCGAGGTCGTTCACCCGATAGGCGAGCTGCTGGATGCCGGGGCCGCTGCGGTCGATGAACTTCGCGATCGTCGACTCGGGGGACAACGGCGCCAGGAGCTGGATGCACGAGCCGGAGTCACCGACGGCGAGCATCGCCTCGCGCACCCCCTGCTCCTCGTTGCGCTCCTCGTGCACGACTCGCATGCCGTAGGCGCGCTCGTGGAAGGCGATCGCCTCGTCGAGGTCGGGCACCGCGAGCCCGACGTGGTCGATGGCGGTGAAGAGCTCGGTGCTGGTCTCGG
>JBDTDY010000319.1:0-2515 GCA_039922835.1 Ornithinibacter sp. | reverse complement strand
CAACGAGAGCCAGGAGCGCTACGTCCTCGCGATCGCACCCGAGTCGCTCGAGCTGCTCGAGTCCTTCGCTGACCGGGAGCGCTGCCCCCTGTCGGTCATCGGTGTCGCGGCCGACGACGCACAGCTGCTCGTGGCGGGTGAGACCGATGCCGCCGTGCCGATCGACATGCCCATGCAGGTGCTCCTCGGCAAGCCGCCGAAGATGACCCGCGATGCAAGCCGTCTGACGTGGACCGGCGATCTGCTCGACATGAGCTCGATCGCGTTGCGCGACAAGGCATACGCGGTGCTGCGCCACCCTTCCGTGGCGAGCAAGCGCTTCCTCGTCACCATCGCCGACCGCACCGTCGGCGGCTTCTCGCACCGCGACCAGATGGTCGGTCCCTGGCAGGTGCCGGTCGCCGACGTGGCGGTCACCCTGGCGGACCACGCGGGTTTCGCAGGGGAGGCCATGGCCTCTGGCGAACGGATGCCGCTCGCCGCCGTCAATGGACCCGCCTCCGGTCGGATGGCTGTCGGCGAGGCGCTGACCAACCTGCTCGCGGCTCCGCTACCGGCCTTGAGCGGCGTCAAGCTGTCCTGCAACTGGATGGCTGCAGCGGGCGAGCCCGGCGAGGACGCGGCCCTGTTCGACACGGTCGAGGCCGTCGCGATGGAGCTGTGCCCCGCCCTGGGCATCTCGGTGCCCGTCGGCAAGGACTCGATGTCGATGCGCACCCGCTGGGTCGACGCGACCTCGGGGGAGACCCGCCAGGTGACGTCGCCGGTCTCGCTCGTCGTCTCTGCGTTCGCGGCGCTGCCGGACGTGCGCGGGACGCTCACGCCGCAGCTCCAGGGGATGGTGGAGGGCGCGGATGGTGCACGGCGTGAGACCGAGCTCGTCCTCATCGACCTCGGCGCGGGCGCGAACCGTCTCGGCGGGTCGATCCTGGCCCAGGTGTCGGGGGTCTTCGGGGGCCTGGTCCCCGACCTCGACGACCCGGCGCGACTCCTGGGCCTTGCCGGCGCGATGGCCGAACTGCGCTCTGCTGGGCTGGTCTCGGCATACCACGACCGCTCCGACGGCGGGCTCTGGGCGACGCTGTGCGAGATGGCGTTCGCGAGTGGGTGCGGTCTCTCCGTGCGCCGTCTCGCGGGCCTCGAGGAGCTCTTCACCGAGGAGCTCGGTGCCGTCATCGAAGTCCCCAGCGACCGACGGGAGGAGGTGCAGGCGGTCCTGGACCGCCACGGGTTGGGTCAGCTGAGCCGCACGGTCGCAACCCCGACGGTCGATCGGAACATCCTGCTTGGCTTCGACACGGGGCTCGCCCTCGAGGAGCCGGTGCGTGATCTCGCCCAAGCGTGGGACGAGGTGTCGTGGCGCATCTCCGCGCTGCGCGACAACCCCCGGTGCGCCGAGGAGGAGCACGCAGCCTTCGGTGCCGACGACCCCGGTCTGCACGTGTCGACGACGTTCGACCCATGTGGCGACGTGTCCGCGCCCTATCTCAACGTCGGGGCCCGACCCAAGATCGCGATCCTGCGCGAGCAGGGCGTCAACTCCCACGTCGAGACGGCCTATGCCTTCCACCGGGCCGGCTTCGAGACCCTCGACGTGCACATGACCGACCTCCAGAGCGGGCGTGCCTCGCTGGCCGATGTTGCCGGCCTGGCCGCCTGCGGTGGGTTCTCCTACGGCGACACCCTCGGAGCCGGTGAGGGCTGGGCGCGGTCGGTGCTCTTCAACGACACCCTCACGCAGGAGTTCTCGGCGTTCTTCTCACGGACCGACACCTTCGGGCTCGGCATCTGCAACGGCGCCCAGATGTTCGCCGCCCTGGCGGGACTCATCCCCGGGGCGCAGGCCTGGCCACGCTTCACCCGCAACGCCTCCGAGCAGTACGAGGCCCGACTCACCCTCGTCGAGGTCCTGGAGTCGCCGTCGATCTTCACCTCCGGCATGGCTGGGTCGAGGATCCCTATCGCGGTCGCGCACGGCGAGGGCTTCGCGAACTTCTCGGCACGCGGTGACGAGGAGAGCGTTCACCGGGTGGCGCGTTTCGTCGACCACCACGGAGCTGTCGCCACGGCATACCCGTTCAACCCCAACGGATCACCGGACGGTCTCACGGCCGTGACGACGCCGGACGGACGTTTCACCGCGATGATGCCGCACCCGGAGCGAGTGGCACGCAACGCCCAGATGTCGTGGACCTCCGCGGCCGTCGAGGACGAGAGCCCCTGGCTGCGAATGTTCCGCAACGCCCGGGTCTTCGTGAACTGAGGTCCTGCACCTCCTTCGGCAACGTCCGGCAGGTTGGGCCCGCAGAGGGGGTCCTGCCGGACGTAGCGGTGTCCACAGGACGGCGAACCGGACCAGGTCATCCACAGAAACAGGCTGGGTCGAGCCAGGCTGGTCGTGCAGCAGCGACGATCACGGCGTGGATGCCATGCCGAGACGCCTTCGCGATGTCGCCGGTCTCGAGGAGGCCGACGACCGCGTCATCTCCCTCGCGCGGCTGCGCGAGGCGGGGGT
>JBDTDY010000318.1:0-4806 GCA_039922835.1 Ornithinibacter sp. | reverse complement strand
CCTCGGAGTTCACGTAGCGGACCTTCACGTGGGGGAAGAGGTTGCGCGCGTAGTGCCCGATGGCGTGCAGCAGGTGGGTCTTGCCGAGCCCGGAGTCGCCGTAGATGAACAACGGGTTGTAGGCCTTGGCCGGGGCCTCGGCCACGGCGACCGCCGCGGCGTGGGCGAAGCGGTTGCTGGCCCCGATGACGAAGGTGTCGAAGGTGTACTTGGGGTTGAGCCGGGTGAGCTCCACCTGCTCGGGCACCTGGGTGCCGGGCCTGGGCCGCCGCGCACCCGGCACCTGCACGAGCATCGGCAAGCCGTCGGGGGAGGACAGAGAGCCATCGGTTCTGCGGCCGGCCCCGTGGGTGTCGGCGCCGTCGAGCTCGTCCTCACCGATGTCCATGTCATCGATCTGGCGGCGGCGGTCGGCGACCCGCAGGTCGTGCTCCTCGTCGGGAACCTCTACCGGCTCCGAGAGCGAGGGGTCGACGGTGACGGCGAGACGGATGTCGCGGTCGAGCTGGGCGCTCAGGGTCTGGGTCACCCGGTCGCGCAGCCGGGTCTCGACCATGTCCTTGGTGAAGTCGTTGGGCACGGCGATCAGGGCCGTGCCGTCGAGCAGCCCGACGAGGCGCGCCAGGGAGAGGAAGGCCCGCTGCTGCACCGGGATGCCGTCGGAGTCCAGTGCCTCGAGCGTCGTGCTCCACAGCTGCGTCATCGTCGCGTCCGTCACGCGCCTCCCCGTCCCTAGAAATGCCACGATGGCTGGTCCATGCGCCGCGCCGTCGCGACATCCCATCCCTCCACATGGTTATCCACAGGCTGTGGGTATGTCCGCGTGGGGCCGTGGTGCGTGTCGCTCCTCGTGGCCGGCATTGCTGCGTGCGATCCTAGGGTGTTTTCTGGGCCGACGGGAACCGGTTGCGCCGGTTTGACCCCTGAGGCCGTGCTCGCGTACCTTTGGGGGGCCTGTTCTTCGGCTGTTTTCGCATGCCCGTGACGCGCCTCGTCGCAGCGGGAGCCATCTTGCTCCTCGTCATGGGTTTCCGATGGCAGCCGACCACCGGCTCCTCGACCACCGGGCCATCGGCCCGCCCACCGTAGATAAGAGATCATCGTGAGCAAGCGGACCTTCCAGCCGAACAACCGCCGACGGGCCAAGACGCACGGTTTCCGCTTGCGCATGCGCACCCGTGCGGGTCGTGCGATCCTCGCCACCCGCCGCCGCAAGGGCCGCTCCGAACTCTCGGCCTGAGGCGCGGCGGTGCTGCCGGCGCCGAACCGCCTGCGTGACCGGGGCGACTTCACGTCGGCGGTGCGTGGCTCCGGAAGCGTCCGGGCCGGCTCGAGACTCGTCGTGGTCCATGCCAACCAGACCGATGCGCGCGCGGGACACCCGCCGCGTGTCGGTTTCGTCGTGTCCAAGGCAGTGGGTGGGGCGGTCGTGCGCAACCGCACCAAACGCCGGCTGCGCTCGGTCCTCGCCGGTGCCCTGGACACCCTGCCGGACGGAGTCGACGTCGTCGTGCGCGCCAACGCCGGAGCCGCGCTCGCGAGCCAAGGGGAACTCTCGACCACGGTCAACCCGTTGGTGCACAAGGTGATTGCTCGACTTGGAGGTGTGCGGTGAGCGTTGGCCGAGTACTCGTCACGCCACTGATCTGGCTCATCCGCGCCTACCAGCGGCTCATCTCACCGATGCGCCCGGCCACCTGCCGCTACTACCCGTCGTGCTCCGCGTATGCCGTGACCACCCTGGAGCGGTTCGGTCCACTGCGCGGGTCGTGGATGGCGCTGACCCGCCTGGGTCGGTGCCACCCGTGGGCCGCCGGCGGGGTGGACCACGTGCCGTTGCGCGACCCGCACACCGGCCGACCCGTTCCCGGGACCACCGGGCCACGGAACATCCCTGCAGACCCGGCTGACCGGCATCCCTCCCCCCACCCGGACCCATCCCGCACACTGTGACCACGTCACGTCAGTGACACCACCCACACCGGCCGCGGCCGGCACCCTCTGAAGGACACCATGGGCGACCTCTTCAACACGATCCTCTTCCCGATCGAGTGGCTCGTGGCGTGGATCATGTACGGCTTCCACGCCGCGTTCACCTCGATCGGCATGCCGGAGGCGTCGGGCTGGACCTGGGCCCTGTCGATCGTCGGGCTGGTCCTCGTCATGCGTGGCGCGATGATCCCGCTGTTCTTCAAGCAGATCATGGCCTCGCGCAAGATGCAGATGATCCAGCCGGAGCTGCAGAAGATCCAGAAGAAGTACAAGGGCAAGAGCGACCCCGAGTCACGCCAGGCGATGACCCAGGAGACGATGGAGCTCTACAAGAAGGAGGGCACCAACCCCTTCTCCTCGTGCCTGCCGATCCTCGTGCAGTCCCCGTTCTTCTTCGGGCTGTTCCGCGTGCTCAACGGCCTCGACGAGGTGTCGGCGGGCACGCGTCAGCCCATCGGCCCGATCTCCCAGCGGGTCGCAGCGCAGTTCGAGTCGGCATCCATCTTCGGTGCCCCGCTCTCGAGCACCTTCCTCGGCTCGCCGGACAACATCAGCGTAAGGATCGTCGCGGCGATCCTCATCGTGCTGATGTCGGCGTCGACCTTCACCACCCAGCGCCAGCTGATGACGAAGAACATGCCGGCCTCGGCTCTGGACAACCCCTTCGCCAAGCAGCAGAAGGTGCTGTTGTACGTCTTGCCGGTCGTGTTCGCGGTATCGGGCGTGAACTTCCCGATCGGTGTCCTCATCTACTGGTTCACGACCAACGTGTGGTCGATGTGCCAGCAGTTCTACGTCATCCGGCGGCTCCCGGCGCCCGGCTCGCAGGCCGAGAAGGCATACCACGCCCGTCTGGTGAAGAAGGGCAAGCCGATCCCCGGCGCCGCAGCCGCTGCCGAGATCGCCGCTGAGGCCGAGACCGAGCTGAAGACCAGCGGGCAACGCGTGCAGCCGAAGTCCAAGAAGCGGAACAAGACCGTGCCGACGAAGCCAGGGGTCACGGCCAGTGGCGATGCGACCCCGGAGCGTGTCACCCCCTCGAAGAACGGCTCGTCCGCGCCCCCGAGCGACGCCTCTGCCACTCCCGCGGCTTCCGGGGCCACCACGCCGAAGAAGAAGAAGCACACCAGGAAGCCCGGCGGCGCGAGCACCGGCGCGACCTGACGCGCGACGCCTGACCCGCTCGACCTGCCCCCGCGGCACCCCCAACCACAGCACCTGACCTCCCCATGATGCAGGAGAACCGATGACTGAGCACCTGACCGAGGACACGGACGTGTCCGAGCACACCACCGACACGCTGGACACCGATGTCCTCGAGACCGAGAGTGATCTCGCCACGGACGATGCCCCGGAGGAGGCCCCGGAGGGGACCCCGGCCACCCTGGATGCCGGTGAGGACTCAGGGTCCGCCGACCGACCGTCCAAGGTTGGGTCACGCCGACAACACCTGGAACGTGAGGGTGAGGTGGCGGCGGACTTCCTCGAGAGTCTGCTCGACATCTGCGACCTCGATGGCGACATCGACGTGGACATCGAGGGCGACCGGGCCGCGATCTCCGTCGTGGACTCCGAGGACGGCCGGGTTCCCCGACGCCTCGTGGGCCAGGACGGCGTGGTGCTGGAGGCCCTTCAGGAGATCACCCGCCTCGCCGTGCAGTCCGCGACGGGAGAGCGGAGCCGCCTGATGCTCGACGTGGCAGGTCACCGCGCCGAGCGTCGCCGTGTGCTCGTCGAGATCGCCACGAAGGCGATCGCCGAGGTGAACGATTCCGGTGAGCGCCACGCCATGGACCCGATGACCGCCTTCGAGCGCAAGGTGGTGCACGACGAGGTGCTCGCAGCCGGTCTGGTGTCCGAGTCCGAGGGGTCGGAGCCGCGCCGCTACGTCGTGATCCTGCCCTCCTGATCCGTTTCACGTGAAACACGACGACATCGGACGCGATCCGATCGACGCGCCAGCCGCACCCGAGGGTGCGGCTGACGTGTTCGGCGAGCGCCTGGGGCTGGCCGAGCGGTTCGCTGCTCTTCTGGCCGACACGGGGGTGAGCCACGGCCTCATCGGGCCCCGTGAGGTGCCCAGGATCTGGGATCGTCACCTGCTGAACTGCGCGGTCATCGCAGATTCGTTCCCGCACGAGGCCCGTGTGGTCGACGTGGGGAGTGGCGCGGGTCTGCCCGGTCTGGTGCTGGCGCTGGCCCGCCCAGACCTCGACATCCACCTCGTCGAGCCGATGCTGCGCCGCACCGAGTGGCTCTCGGCCGCCGTCTCCGACCTGGAACTGACGCACGTGACCGTGCACCGCGGCCGAGCCGAGGACCTGTCGGGCAGCGTCTCGGCTCCGTGGGTCACGGCACGGGCGGTGGCGCGCCTCGACAAGCTCGCTCGGTGGTGCGTGCCCCTGCTCGAGCCCGGCGGCACGCTCATCGCGATGAAGGGACGCTCGGCCGCGGCTGAGCTCGAGGAGGACCGCCGGGCCCTGGAGCGGCTCGGGCTGGAGCGCGCCGAGGTGACCTCGCACGGAGTGGACCTGCTGGAGGAGCCGGTGCTGACGATCGACCTCGGCTTCAGGCCACGACCGGCACAGAGTGCGCGCTCGAAGAAGCGCCGCTGACGTGGCGCCGGGGTGGCGATGTTTCACGTGAAACATCAGCACTCCCGCCCTGGCCGGACGGTTCCGCACCGCCACTGCGGGGCGAATCACCCCTCCGCACGATCTTGGGTCACACTGTCCGCACGCTCTTCCCGCGATCTCGGCTCACGACGCAGAGTCAACGCCTTGTGAGTGCGGACGCCTGCTACGCGGGACTCCC
>JBDTDY010000317.1:0-2894 GCA_039922835.1 Ornithinibacter sp. | reverse complement strand
ATGGCGCCACCCAGCAGCAGCGCGATCGACACCCGCTCCAGCACATGGAAGACGAGCGGGCGCGGCTCCCTGGGGGGGCGGATGAAGAACCGGGGGAAGATCGACCAGAGCTTGACGAGCAGCAGGGGGATGGCTGCGGTTCCGGCGGCGACGTGCAGGCCCTGGGTCAGCTGGTAGAGCCGCGCCGGGGAGGTCGGGAGAGCGACTGGGGGCGACGCGAGCTGGGACGCGTGGCTGTAGAGGCCGGTGACGAAGCAGATGGCGAAGGCGACGCCGAGCCAGGTGCCCACCCGTGCCGTCGTGCGGGGCCCGCGCAGGCCGCTGTCGAAGGACTCCGGGGAGGGGACGCGCTCGTCGATCCGGGCGGCGAGCCCCGCGAGCGCCCGCTCGGTCATGGCGGCGAGTCCTCGAGGTCACTCCCCGTCGGGCGAACCCCCTCTCCACGTGCCGGGGCTCCGTCAGCCGCCCCCGTGAGACGGCGCCACTCCCGTGCGAAGGCCGTGTGCGGGAACTCGCTGGCGACGATCACGGCATCCTCGGCCTCGTCCACGTCGCGCAGCATCGGCGCGAGCACCGGCGCGCAGCCCGCGGCCCTGAGCGCCGCACCCGTGAGGCGACCGGTGTCGGGCCGGCTCATCGGCACGCCGGTGAGCACGCCCGCCTGCGCGGCGTGTGTCGTCACGAGCACCCACCACCCGCCGTCGACCGCGGGGCCGAGCACCGGCCGTCCACTGGTGTGTGCGAGCTCGCCGACCTCGCGGAGCAGACCCGCGCTCACCTGCGGGGTGTCCATGCCGATCTGCACGACCGGGCCCCCCGAGAGGCGGTGGGCCTGGCGGTGCCCGTCGAAGAGCCGCTCGCCGAATGACTCCCCGCCCTGCTGCACGACGAGCCATCCCGCGACCTCGCGTCGGATCTCGTCGGCGCGCGCGGCCAGGGCGAGGTCACCGGTCAGCGCGAGCACGCGCCTGTCCTGGGGGTATGCCGCGGCCGCTGCGGTCAGCGTGTCGAGGAGCGCCGCGGCAGCCAGCTCGGCCGCCCCCAGCTCGCCCACCACCGGGGCGAGCCGGGTCTTGGCCCGACCCGGCACGGGGGCCTTGGCCATGACGAGCACGCTGCCCCTCATGGGAGCACCCTGGCGAAGTCACGGGCCGCACGCACGGTGCCCTTGACCGACCCGGACACCTTCGAGCGGGTGCCCGCGGCGCGCGGGTGGTAGGTGATGTCGTGCTCGGTCAGCGTCCAGCCGGCCTGCTGCGCCCTGGAGAGCAGCTCGACCGGGTAGCCGAACCGACGGTCCTGCACCCCGAGCTCGAGGAGGTCCTCCCGGCGGCAGACCCGGACCGGCGCGATGTCGTGCACCTCGAGGCCGGTGCGGTGGCGCAGCCAGGCCAGCACCAGCGCGTTGCCGGCGCGTGCGTGCCACGGCCAGATGCCCCGAGTGGCTGGTCGGCGCCGGCCGCAGGCCATCGTCGCTGCGCCGGAGCGCACCTCCTCCAGCAGCGGGAGCAGCTCGCGCGGGTCCATCGACCCGTCCCCGTCGAGCACCGCGACGAACTGCGCGGTCGCCGCCTCGATCCCGGAGTGCACCGCGGCCCCGTATCCGGGACGCGCCTCGTGCACGACGCGCGCACCGAGCGCGGCGGCGACCTCGGCGGTGCCGTCAGTGGAGCCGTTGTCCACGACGATGACCCGGATGCCGTCGGGCACCAGGGCCATCACACCCGGGAGCGCTGCCGCCTCGTCCCGACACGGGATCACGAGGTCGCAGTCGAGGTCCACGCGCTGACCCTAAGCGCGTTCGGCCCCCAGCGCGCGACCGCGTGCGATGACGAGTTCGTGACGAGGTGCTGTCGGGGCACCGGGATGCGCCGGCAGGGCGGGTCTGCACGGCATCCTTGGGGCATGACGACCACCACGGGCGAGACGGCGACGCTGAGGCCTCCGGGCGCCGATGCCGGGGCGGGGCGGCGCGCGCTCATCGGCCTCACCGCCGGGGCCCTCGTCGTCGCCGCGGCGATGCTCGTGCCCGTCCTGGCCGGGGTGGACGTCAAGGTCGGAAGCGCCGAACCGCTGCTCGGGGACTGGATGGTGAGGGTCTGGTGGACGAGCCCGGTCGCGGTCGTGGTGGCGGCGCTCACGGCCTGGAGGGGGCTCCCTGCCTTCCTCGACCGCCTGACGTGGCCCCGGCTGCTCATGCTCTCGTGGGTCGCCTCGGTCGTGTGGATGGTGTCACTCGCCCTGGTCGACGGACCGGCGGGAATGGGCAAGGTCCTCAACCACGGCACCGAATACCTCGAGAGCGCTCGGATGATCGACGACGTCGGGGAGATGTTGCGCACCTACATCTCGCGCATCCCGCTGGACGCCCCCGGCCACTGGGCGGTGCACCTCGCGGGCCACCCGCCCGGAGCAGTGCTGATGTTCATCGGGCTCGACCGCATCGGGCTCGGCGCGTGGCAGGTGGTCGGCGTGATCATCGTCGCGATCGGCGCCACGGTTCCCGCGGCGGTCGCGCTCACCCTCGACCGCCTCGGAGCACGCGACCGGGCACGGGCCGCGCTGCCCTTTCTCGTCATCGGCCCCGCAGCCCTGTTGATGGCGGTGTCGGCGGATGCCGTGTTCACGGCGATCGGGGCTTGGGGAGCCGCGTCTGTGGCGGGTGCCTGCGCCGCCCGTCGACCGGTGGCGCGGTGGGGGCTGGCGGTGCTCGGCGGTCTGCTCCTCGGCTGGTGCGTCATGGTGTCCTACGGGCTGTTGCTGCTCGGCGCCCTCGCGCTCGCGGTGCTCGTGGCAGCGCGCGGATCGGTGCGGGAGCGCGCAGCGGTCTGCGCGGTGGCCGTGGTCGCCGCACTGGCCGTCGTGCTGGCGTTCGCGGCCTTCGGGTTTGCGTG
>JBDTDY010000316.1:0-11829 GCA_039922835.1 Ornithinibacter sp. | reverse complement strand
AAACCCCATCATCGAATCGCTTCCCCAACCTCCACACCTTGGTCGAGCCGCAGTTGCGACCTGAACAATCCGTCCGCTCTTGTCCTGATCCCTTCGCACGGAACCTGCCCTACTCCGCCGCGAGCCGGGCGCCCCCTGATCGTGGCTGTTCTGCGATCAGGTGCTTCGGGGTTCAACATGGTTGCGATTCTCTTGGCGCGCGTTCGGGGCCACCCGCGGCCCACAGTTCCTGCGGCGACCGAAGATCTGCGGGGTCTTGGTGCTTGCACAAGGCGGACCCCTTGCGCTGTTAAGATACCCTGTGGGGTATGAAGTCTCGTCTTCGTGCATCTACATCAGGCTCGATCCGCGCCCAACAGGACGAGCACCTTCCACTCCAGGCAGAGGAGTCCGCGGGTCACCTTGCGCGGCGACGCGGCGAGTTGAGCGCCGGTCTGGTCCTGCTCGCAGCGGCCGCGGCCGTGGTACTAACTGGCTGCGGGACTGACGGGAACCCCTCTGGCGGCCCGATGATGGGCGGGAGCGGTCACGGCGCGACCGCCGGTCCCGGGTACCAAGCGTCCCGGCTGTCGTGTGCGGCTCCGACGTCACTGCCCGGCCGGACCGTGGCGGTGACAGTCGCAGACATGGGCATGATGGCCCCGATGGGCGGTGACGCCCCGATGGGGTCGCAGATGATGCTGCACGCCACACCATCCACGGTTCACGCTGGGCAGGTCAGTTTCGTGGTGTCCAATCTGGGCTGGCGCACCCACGAAATGGTGATCCTGCCGCTGGCTCCGGGAACCTCCGCTGGGCGGCTCGTTCCCGCAGCGGATGGCAAGGTCGACGAGGCCACCAGCCTGGGCGAGGTTTCGAAGTCCTGCGGTCCCGGCACCGGCGACGGCATCACCTACGGCAACGTCGGATGGACCACCATCACCCTCAGCCCCGGCCGCTACGAGCTCGTATGCAACCTGACCAACCACTACGCCAACGGCATGTACCAAGAACTCGACGTCACCTAGCAACGCAACTGGACTCGCGCTGCGTCGTTCCGCCGCTTGAGCGCCCCTTCTGGGTCGGTGTACCCGCTTCCTCCAGCGGTCGTTGGACCGTGGGGAGTCGTTGCCTGCAGCCCACGCTTTAGATCAAATGGTTGTTGCCGTGGCTGCGGTAGTAGGTGCGCCAGATCAGCCGGTGCACTGGGATCCACCGCGGGATTGAGCGTAGGCCGGGGATGAACGGCAGGACGATGACGACCAAGCTGATCACGCCGATGATGTAGAAGATCCATGCGTCGGCGTTGTCCTGCAGGGTCGTCGTGGTGGTGGCGTCTGCTGCTGGGTTGAAGGTCGGGATCTGGTACCAGAGCGATGCCCACCACAGCCATGGCTGTCCGGGGTAGCTGTTGACTCCGTTCATCATTCCCCAGGTGTTCCCTTGGAGGTTGTGCGCCGTGGCGGCGTCATCGAGGTAGGAGCCGTCACCCATGAACAGGATCTGCTTGGTGGCGTCGGTTGCGTAGAACCGGCCCTGGGAAAGCATCGCCCCGTCCAGGGCGCCGGAGGTGGCCATCGCGACCAGCCCCTTGGCCAGGTCCGGGACAGGACCGTAGTTCCCGGTTGCGGCCTTGTCAGGGTGGAGTGCGCCGTCGGGATCCGCGGTCGCCTGGACCGCGGTGTCGAGGGCTGTCGCCCACGCGGTTCGTTGGGCTGGGGCCGCTGCGTCCCAGGCCTGAAGTGCGCTCGTGACGGCGGCCGGCTGCTCCTGACTCTTCAGCGGGGTGATGACGAAGTCGTTGGCGGCATCCACGGGGATCCGCACGCCCATCCACTTCTGGGGCTTGAGCGGCCCGACCGTCACTCCGTCGCTCCCCTTGTTGTAGGGGGGACCGTAGCCGGCGGAGTCCGTGGTGGCGGCGAGCTCGCCAACGGTGGTCGCGTAGAGGTTGTCGGCCGCGCTCGCTCCCCAGCCCTTGAAGGTCAGGGCCTTTTCGTCCGGGGAGCTGAAGGCGGCCGCGAGGATCGTCGCCAGGACGGCCATGACGATCAGGGCGATGACGAACTCCTTGACGATGTCGTAGCGGCGCTCGGGACCCGCCCAGGGCAGCGCGGCCACGTCGCCGGACTTCTTCGCGTGGGCACTCATGACGCGCTGCCCCTGGTCTGAGCGCGTGTGTCGGGTCGGCTTGGGCCGCCCGTGTCCTTGGGTGCTTCGTCCGGGCTGGAGACGTTGAGGGGAATCGGCGGGACGACGCCGTGCTTGCGTACCAGCAGGACATGCCAGATGACGATCGCGCCGAGCACCAGGGGCAGGAGGGCGACGTGGATGAGGAGCATCTGGCCAACGTTCGCGACGTTGAACCAAGCGCCGATACCGACAGCGTTGAGCCCGTCCTTGGCCTCGAAAGCGATCCATTGCGACTCGAAGTTGGACTGCACGAGGTAGC
The DNA here is from genome assembly GCA_039922835.1 of Ornithinibacter sp. Taxonomy (GTDB): domain Bacteria; phylum Actinomycetota; class Actinomycetes; order Actinomycetales; family Dermatophilaceae; genus Fodinibacter. The sequence goes on along the minus strand of JBDTDY010000316.1, from coordinate 9,398 downwards.
CGGTGAAGGCGGTGGCGACAGACGCGAAGAACGCGATCGCGCCGGTGATCCAGGTGAGGGCCCGGTTGCCGCGCCAGGCCGCCATCCAGAACTTCCCCCAGAGGTGCACGACCATCGACAGCATGAACAACTGCACCGCCCAGAAGTGCACGCTGTTGATGAAGTGCCCCACCGAGGACGTGTGGTACCAGGCGGGCCCCGCGAAGGTAAGCACCAGTCCGCTCACGACGAGGACGATGAAGGCTGCGATGGTGGCGACCCCGAACACATAGATCCAAGACGCCACATAGGCAGGCTGCCGGTCCGGGAGGAGCTTCTCGGGCGGGAAGGTACCGAAGAACTGGGTCCGCAGACGGTTGGTCCACATCCGGCTGTCATCCCGGTTCCTGTGCGGCGACGGACCGGCAGGTATCCCTACCTTCTCGGTGGTGGCCATTACTCATCATCCTCGTGGCGAGGGACCGGCAGGAAAACGGCCAAGACGAAGACGACCATGGTCAGCAGCACAATGATCAGGTTCGTGACGGAAATGCCCACCCAGCCCCAGTTCAGGTAGGTAGCCGGACCGTTCAACGATCCCGATGCGAAAACGAATGGCATCTGTCCTCCTTCGGAGGCGTGCCGGCCGCCTCTCGGTCGGATAATCTCGTTATACGCCCGGGGGTACCGGTGGACGCAGCACTGTGACTTCCGTCACAGCGCTGCGGATGTGCTACTCGCGTTGCATGAGGGGCTCGCGTGCCTGCTGCCCCACCGTTGTAGGGTCCCGCTCCTCAACCCGAAGGTGCGAGTCCCCAGCAACGCGCTTGCTTTAGGCGGCTGGAAGGGTCAGATGGAGATTGTCGGCGACGTTCTCCGGATCGTCGGCGAGAACCCAGCGAACAGACTTCAGATCGACTGTTCTGCAGTAAAGCGCTGCTCGTTCAACTCCAACAACGGTCTGTGGGCGATCCGTATGAAAGACGGGAAGAAGTTCTATCTGCAGACGTCTGGCCGGCTTCTATCTGCAGACCGAAGCCAAGCTGGGCGAGAGGCGACTGGCTCCATCGCTGAACTGCTTGCGAAGCACGAAGTACGCGGCTTCTCGGTTTGAGCATGGTCGCACCGAGCCTGCCCCACTCCGCAGCCTGCCGGGCTATGTATTTGCCGCACCGGCATCGCGGGCGCGCTGGCGTGCGACAGTCAACGCCACAGTCAGGATCTGATCCACGTCGATTCCCGCCGAATCCCGAACCGCGTTCTTCAACGGCAGGAGGTAAAGCCCGTCTTTGGGGAACAACGCTGTCGTGAACTCGGTGTCGTTGATGCGAACCATCACCGGCACCTGGCCCCAGTACTCCACTCCGCGGGCCGCGACCTTGATGTCCGCACTCACGTTCTCTGGAATGGCCACGAAGAAGAAGGGCGCTGGTCCCCGCCACTCGACTACTGGACCTTCGAACTCCACGTCCATGTCGCTCACGCAGTCCATACTGCCGTCAGAACTCTCGATCAGGAGACCACGACGGGTCCTGTCTAGCGGGTGCGGACGTGCGTGCATGCAGACCAATGCGAGCAAGCGTCGCTCGGAAACGACTGAGTCCTTCCGCCGCCAGTCGGGCGCGTCCAAGACGCGTCGGCATCGCCCAGATAGACGCAGCGTCGAATCGCTCACCTTGGGGACACACGAGGGTGCTGAGGGCGTACCCGGTCGCAGCCACAGCCGTATCCCGCCCGTCTTACAACAGGCAGCATCTTCGGGCAAGATGTTCTGGGGGTGTTACTGAATACTCACGGTGCTGATGCACACTCGTCTCATGATCCTCCGTCGCGTCGGGGTGCGCCGTGCCTGATCCCATCGCCGGATCGGCAGTTTTGGTGGTCGAGGACGATCGCAGCCTGGGTGCGGGCGTGGTGGGGCTGCTCGCGGGGGACGGTCACTCGGTGCGGTGGGCCCAGGATGGCGCCAGCGCGCGCCTGATGGCGGCCGAGGAACATTTCGACCTGGTGCTTTTGGACCTCGGCCTCCCAGACGTAGACGGGCTCGATCTGTGCGTCGAGCTTCGGTCCGACCCCGACCTCGTGATCGTGGTCGTGACGGCGCGGACCGACGAGCTGGACGCTGTGCGGGCGTTAGACGGGGGAGCGGATGATGTGGTGCTCAAGCCGTTCCGGCCCGTCGAGCTGCTGGCCCGGTTGCGGGCCCACCTGCGGAGGCGTGAACCGGCTCTCGGTGGTGAGGATCTGCGCTGCGGGTTGGTCCGGTTGGATTTGCGGGGTCGCCGCTCCTGGGTCGGGGAGACCGAGCTGGTGCTGCGGCCGAAGGAGCACGAGCTGCTGGCGGTCCTGGTGGCCAGTGCGGGTGAGGCGGTACGCAGGGAGCAGTTGATGGACCAGGTGTGGGACGAGCACTGGCACGGCTCGACCAAGACCCTGGACGTCCATGTCGCCAACCTGCGTCGAAAGCTCGCGGATGCCGGTGAGCGGTGGGACCGCATCACCACGTTGCGGGGGTTCGGCTACCGCTACGAGGTGGACCCGGCGCCCTGATCGGCCTCACCCGTCACCGCGGCAGGCAGCAGGATTGCCACACGCGGGCGAGGCGTCCGGCGGCGGACCAGTAAAGACCCACCGCTGCGCTCGACGACCTCCGCCGCGAGCGTCAGCCCGGTACCGGGCTGAGCGCCGTCCACGAAGCCCGGCCCCTCGTCTGAGACCTCGACGGCCACCATCTCGCCCACCGGCTCAACCGTCACGATGACGTCGCCGGCGCCGTGACGGATGGCGTTGTCCACGAGCACGTCCAGGCACTGTCGCAGCGCAGAGGTCGACAGCGCGGCCGCACGGGTGTCGTCAGCGCGCAGGAGAACCGGGCGGGTCGGGGTGCACCAGCGAGCGACGGCGTCTGCGGCCACGGCGGCAGGATCGCACCGTGCACTGGGTGAGGGGCTGCGGAGGGCGAGCAGGTCGGCGATGGTGGTCTCGAGGTGGTCGGCTCGTTCTAGGGCCGCCGGCACGTCGGGGGGTGTTCGCTCGAGGTGGACCACTAGGCCGGCCAACGGGGTCCGGAGCTGGTGCGAGGCGTGCCTCACGAAGTCCCGTTCACGGGAGAGCAGGTCGTGCACGGAGCGGGCGCCGTCGGTCAGCGCGCTCGCGGCGGCGTCGGCCTCCGCGATGCCGTAGGCCGGCAGCCGCACGTCCGAGCGGCCGGTTCCCAGCTCGCGGGCAGCGACGGTGAGCTGCTCGAACGGTGCGGAAATCCGCCGAGATGCGCGCTCGGCTGCCATCGCTGCCACGGCGACGGTCAGGCCGGCCAACAGTGCCAACAGGCCCCAGGACGTGGCGACGCGCCGGTGCAGCACCGCAAGGGGGACTGCCGCCCGCACCGACCCGGCGACCGTCGTGTCGGACAGGACAGGGACGACGACCGCGAGATCGCCGCTGTCCGAGCCGTCATGCTCCCGCCCGTCCGTGGCCCGCGCGGCGAGGTCGGACCTTCTTGGTCCGGTCCCAGTGATCCGGACCCCTTGGACGTCGTAGACGCCCAGCAGAGTCCCCGGTGTAGCGCGAAGTTGTGGAAGCGTCGTGCCGGCCTCGATCGAGTTGTCCGGCACCAGGGCGAGCTGCCGGGTGGCGTCCCGCTGAAGCCCGGTGAGCGCGGTGCTCTCGATCAGTCGCCCGATGACGACGCCGAGCGGCACCCCGAACAGGAGGAGGGCGGCGACGACGATCGCCGCGATGGCTGCCCGGACCTGCCCGCGAAGCCCGCGCGATCGGGCTGGTCGGCGGATGGTGAGCACGCTCGAAGCCTAGGCCGCAGAAGGTTAACGGCGGCTTTGCCATTGGCTGGCCGGGCGTTGGGTCATGCGTCCGTAGCGTCGCCGACATGAACCGAGCCCTCCTCTCCGCCGTCCTCCTCCCGGCCACTGTCGCCCTCGCCCTCACAGGCTGCAGCGCGGCGTCCACGGGCACTACGTCCTCCTCGAACGCGCCGAGCAGCAACGCCTCGCCGTCGACGCCCACCGTCCTGCCATCGGACACGGCGAGCGGGGCAGCGAACCAGAATCCGGTGCTGCCCGAGAACAACCCCCCCGGTGACATCCCGGACAACGTCGCGTTCGTGCCCTACGCCAACGCCGCCGGGCGGTATTCCTTCACCCATCCCGAGGGATGGCTGGAGCAGGTGAAGGGCTCCGACGTCCTGTTCACAGACAAGCTCAACGGCGTCCAGGTGGTCCCCGGAGCGGCGACGACCCCGCCGACCGTCGCCTCCGCCAAGGCCGACTCCGTCCCGGCCCTCACCCGCAGCCAGGCGGCGTTCGAGCTGCGCAACGTCTCGGCTACGTCCGTGCCAGGAGGAAGCGGTGTCCTGATCGTCTACCGCCGCAACTCGGCGCCGGACGGGGTCACCGGGCGTCAGTACCGCGACGAGGTGCAGCGCTACGAGCTCGTATCCAACGGCCACGAGGTGATCGTGGAGCTGTTCGGACCGGTCGGGGCCGACAACGTCGACGCCTACAAGACGATGATCACCAGTCTGAAGCAGTCATGACCGTCGCCCCCGCTCCACCCCTGCCTCTCGAGGCCGTGGGACTGCACCGGTTCTACCGCCGGGGCGAGACCGAGGTGGCGGCCCTCAAGGACGTCTCGCTCATCTGCCGGGCCGGTGAGACCGTCGCAGTCACCGGGCCGTCCGGCTCGGGCAAGTCGACCCTGCTCGGTCTTCTGGCTGGCCTCGATGACCCCGACGGGGGCCTGGTGCTGGTGGCCGGAGAGAGGCTCAGCCACCGCCGCGCCGCCGCCTCGGCGCGCCTGCGCGCGCGCAGCGTCGGCGTCCTGACGCAGGCCAGCGGTCTCCTCGCCCACCTGGACGTCCTGGAGAACGTCCGGTTCGCCGCCGGGCTGCGCGGTTCTGAGGGTCCTTCGCCCGAAGAGCTGGTCGACGGCCTCGGTCTGGGCGCCGTCCGCCGCGCCTCACCCCACACCCTCTCCGGCGGTGAGACCGCCAGGGCCGGCCTGGCCGTCGCCCTGGCGGGGGCCCCCGTGCTCCTCCTCGCCGACGAGCCCACCGCCGAGGTCAGCAGCACCGAGGAGCACACCGTCCTGGAGCTGCTGCGGTCCTGGCGTCCGCCCGGCTCGGCCACCGTGATCGTCACCCACTCGGCGGCCGTCGCGCGCCACGCGGACCGGACCGTCCACCTCGTCGACGGGAGCATCCGATGAGCGTCACGGCGGCCGGGGTCAGCGTCGCCTACGGTCGGCGCCAGGTGCTGCAGGGTGTTGACCTGCGCCTCGAAACCGGTGAACAGTGCGCCCTGCTGGGGCGTTCTGGGTCGGGAAAGACCACCCTCCTGCTCGTCCTCGCGGGCCTCCTTCGCCCAGGCGGCGGAAGCGTCGACCATGGACTGGACGCCCAACAGGTCGTGTACGTACCGCAGGCCCCGTCCCTGATCCCGGAGCTCACGGCCGCCCAGAACGCAACCCTGGGGCTGCGGTTGCGCGGCATCGCACCGGAGGAAGCGCGACAGCGCGGACAGGACGCGTTGACGCTGCTCGGCCTCGACCAGCGAGCAGGCGATGCCCTCCCGGCCCAGCTGTCCGGCGGGATGCAGCAACGGGCCGCCCTGGCCCGCGCTCTCGCGATCGAACCCAGGCTCCTCCTGGCCGACGAACCCACCGGGGCCCTCGACCAGCAGACCGGCGCACTCGTGATGGATGCTCTGCAGGCCCAGTGCCGGCGCACCGGCTCGACCCTGGTCGTGGCGACCCACGACGATCAGGTCGCCGCGCGCTTCGAGCATCGGATCGTCCTCGACGCCCTTGAACCCTCCACCCTCGTCCTCGACCAGAGCGGCTCCCGATGAACATCCGATACGTCGTCTCTTCCGTGATCCGCAGACCGCTCGACACGGTGGTGGCCGCGCTGGCCATCGCCCTCAGCGTCGCCTTCCTCGCGTCCTTGGGGTCCTTCGCCGCGACCACGGGAAACCAGCTCACCGCGCGCGCCTCGGGTCGGGTCCCGGTCGACTGGCAGGTCCAGCTCGGCCCGGGAGCAGATGCCGCCGCGATCGCCAAGGCCGTTGCCGCAGTCCCTGGCTTGGCCGGGTCCCGGCCCGTGGACTACGCGAAGGTCAAAGGCCTGAGTGCTACCACGGCTGCGGGCACCCGCACCACCGGGGCGGCGTACGTCGTATCGCTCCCTCCCGACTACGCCACGTTCGCCCCCAGTGAGCTACGCACGCTCGTCGGGAGCCCGACCGGTGCCGTGTTGCAACAGCAGACGGCGTCGAACCTGGCCGCCCAGCCGGGGACCGTCGTGACCGTCGTCGGCACCGCGAAGAGCGTTCCGGTCACCGGCGTCGTCGACCTTCCCAACGCGGACTCGTTCTTCCAGGTCGTCGGCGCTACCGGAGCTGCCACGTCCACCCCCGCTCCGGACAACGTGCTCCTCGTCCCTCCCGCCACCTTCGCCACCCTGGTCCCCGCGGCGGACGTGGTCCACCAGCTGCACGTCCGTCTTGACCACAAGGGACTGCCCGGTGACCCGGCCGCCGCGGCGGACGAGGTGCGGGCCCGTGCCAACCACCTCGTGTCCGCCGTCGCCGGCACCGCCCTGGTCGGCGACAACCTCGAGGCCGCCCTGTCCGGCGCCCGGGAGGACGCCCTCTACGCCCGCCTGCTCGTTCTCCTGCTCGGTGCCCCGGGTCTGGTCCTGTCGGCTGTGGTCACCGGGCTGGTCATCTCCTTGCGCAACGACCGCCAACGCCGTGACCTCGGGCTGCTGCGGTTGCGCGGCGCCACCCCGCGCCGTGCCGCCCTGCTGCTGGGTGCCACAGCCTTGTTGGACGGTGTCCTCGGAGGTCTTCTCGGAGCAGTGGGGGCATGGATCGCGACCCGCGCCGCCCTGGGGTCCGGTGCCACCCTCGCCAGCGGCTGGGTGATCGCAGCCGTCCTGGCGGGCGCGATTCTGGCCGTCGTCGTCGAGCTGGCCCCTGTTGGCCGGCTCCTGCGCGACGGCTCACCGTCGGTGCGCAGCCAGGTCGATGCCACCGCGTCCGTCGCGACGCCTCTGGCCTTGCGTCTCGGGTTGGACGTCGTCCTGCTCGCGGCCAGCGGGGTCGTCTTCTGGTTGACCTCACGTGGCGGCTACCAGGTCGTCGTGGTGCCGGAAGGGGTGCCGGTGGCTTCGGTCAACTACGCCGCGCTGCTCGCCCCGGCTCTGGCGTGGCCTGGACTGGCGCTCCTGGTCTGGCGGCTCACCGCCATGTCCGTCAACCGCACCGGCCGGACCCCGAGCGCCGATACCGAGGGCCGGCTGCCCGACCTGCGACACGAGGTCGTTCGGCGCCGCCGCCGGCTGGTCGCTCGCGGGGCGACCGGCTTGGCTGTCGCGCTGGCCGTGACGACGTCCGCGGCGGTGTTCACCACGACCTACGACCAGCAGGCGCGCGTCGATGTCGCGCTGACCGTCGGGTCGGACGTCGCCGTGACCCTCCCACCCGACGCCACCACCACACTGAACCCGTCGATGGCCAAGGTCCCCGGGGTGCTCGCTGTGGAGCAGGTCGCTCACCGCTTGGCCTACGTCGGTCCGGACCTGCAGGACGTCTACGGCATCGACGCCGCCACGATCGGCCGAGCCGCACCCCTCCAGGACGCCTTCACGCCGGGCTCGAGCGTCACGGCCGCACTGTCGGCCCTGGCCCGCACCCCGGACGGTGTCCTGCTCTCGCAGGAGACCTTGCACGACTACCAGCTGCGCACCGGAGACCAGGTCCGACTGCGCCTGCGCGACGCCTCTGGAACGTACGTCGCGCACACCTTCCATGTTGTCGGAGTCGTGACCGAGTTCGCCACCGCCCCCCGCGACAGCTTCATCCTGGCCAACCGCGACTATCTCGGGACAACCACGGGTGTCGCTGCCGTGCAGACCCTGCTCGTGCGCACTGACCACCCGGCCGCTGTCGCTGCCGCGATCCACGCCCCGGCCACCGCGCTGGTCAACGACATCACCGCGCCCCGTGTCGCCGTGCCCTCCGCCTCCGGCCTCGCGGCCGGCAGCCTCGCCGGCCTCGCCCGGCTGATCCTGGCCTTTGGCCTCCTTCTCGCCGTGACCAGCGCGGCACTGGTGCTCGCCGTCGGCGCATCCCAGCGGCGTCGATCGCTCGTCGCACTGGCCGTCCTGGGCGCCAGCGCCCGGCAACGCGCCGGATTCTTGTGGACCGAGGCTCGCTGGATCGTGGTCCCCGGCGTGCTCGGCGGCCTCGCCGCCGGCACCGTCGTGGCGTTCGAGCTGGTCAAGGTGCTCAACGGCATCTTCGACCCCCCGCCCGAGGTTCCTGCCGTTCCGACGGCCTTCCTGAGCGTCCTCCTCGTAGCCGTCGTCGGCGGGGCTGCCCTCGCCACGGCGGCCTCGGCTCGCTGGGCCAGCCGGGTCGACGCCTCACGGCTGCGGGATCTCTAGTCGTGAGGCCCCCGGCAAGGAGGGCGACGAGTTCTTCCACGAGGACCTGCCGGCTGCACGTGAGCTCGCCGGCTCCACAGCGGCCGCTGAGCTGTTCGTCTATCCCGGCGACCAGCACCTCTTCGCTGACTCCTCGCTCGACGCGTACGACGCAGACGCGGCCGTGCTGCTCATGGAGCGGGAGCGGTCGTTCCTCGCCACAGTCTGACCTGCGTGCCCCAACGGCTGATCGAACCGTCCTCGCAGATCATGCGCATAACAAGCACGAAAGGACGCTTCGCAAATGCCACACTCCGCCGCGAGCGGGCACGGTAGCCGTTTGGTGGCTCATCCCAAACGAGGGTGTAGCAACCGCTGGCGGGTCAGTCCCGAGCGGGCCGCTCATCCATGGTTAGGCCGGCGCAGACGCTCCTGAAGCCGCGATGGTCGCCGCTTCGGCCTGCTTGGTCCTCTGTACCGAGGTCGTTGACGGTGAACAATGGCAAAGGCCGTGTGGGGATCGGTTGCTGGGACAAGGGCCTGCGGCGAACCGCGAGGTCATCTGACTGTCAGTCGTCGTTGTCGAGCGCGATCAGGTGGGCGGCGCGTGCGCCCGCACGCAGTGCGTGAGGGTTGCCACGGCGTTCGGATTCTTGGGCGACTTCGACGAACTTGATCGTATGCGCGTCTGCTGTGTCCACGGCGCGCTCAATGAGGTGTGTAGGGGTGGCAGCGGCCTTCTGCTCGCTCGTGGTTACCGGAGGCGGTGGACCTGTAGGGCGGTAGATGGTGCTGATGGCTGCGGTGATGGCCCAGGCAGTCTCGTAGGTCGTGGACCACAGGTCTTGGGGGAGGGCCGGCAGCACCAGGCTGGCCGCTCGGGGTGCGGTAGCGATGTGTACGAGCATGACCGGGTTCCCGTGGGCCCATTGTCCGTAGTGGCTAACGGCGGCATCGACTAACGCGTCCAAGGCGG
>JBDTDY010000315.1:0-4432 GCA_039922835.1 Ornithinibacter sp. | reverse complement strand
GTCCACCCCCCCTCACCCGTCGAGTGAATAGAACACGCCGCCTGCGCGCGAGCCCGCACGGCGTGTTCTGTTCACTCGACCAGGCGCGGACGGGCTCAGGAGATCTGGAGAGTGCCCAGGTCGAGGTGCAGGGCTCGCGCGAGCCGAGTGAGGGTGCTGATCCGTCGAGCCCGCTGGTGAAGGCTCTCGGACCACAGCTCGACGACCGTCCAGCCCTCGTCCTCGACGAGCTCTCGTCGCGCTGCATCGAGGGAGCGCTGCTTGCGTGATGCGTGGACGTCCCCCTGGTACTCGCCGACCACGCGTTCCGCACGCCAGACGAGGTCGCCCTCCGCCAACCACTCGCCAGCCCGATCGGTCACGGGGGCGTTGACCTCTGGCTCGGGAAAGCCCGCGTGCACGAGCAGGATCCTGGCCCTGGATTCCATCGGGGAGCGAGCTCCAGCGCGGACGAGGAGGAGCGCGTCGGAGGCCATCCGCTTGCCACGTGGGCGCACGCGTGCCTCCAGGGCGCGTCGCAGCGGCCACTCCGGCGGCAGGCCGTCGCCCACGGGGAGCAGGTTCAGCGCGACGTCACCCGCGACGACCAGGTCATCAGACGTGATCCGGCGTCGGCCGAGCTCCGCGAGGTCGCACCAGGTGTCCGCGAGTGCCACGACGCGCAACCCGCCCACCATGCTCGTCGCGCGGGACTCCAATCCACGATGGCCCGTGCAGCCCCTGCGCCGGGCCTGACCCTCGGGTGTGGACGACATGACGTGCAGCGGCCCGGTGCACGCGGCATCCTCGAGGGCGCGAGGTAGCGGTAGGCCGAGGAGGGATGCCGCCGTGAGGTGCGAGAAGGCGCGCTCTCCCGGCATACCGACGGCGAATGCTCGGGCCCGGTCAACCAGCTCCTCGCACGCGGCCTGGGCGTGCACCCCCCGGGTGGGGTGGCTCAGGTCCGAGCGGCGAAGCCGGGATGCCGGCACTCCCGCCTGTCGGGCCTGCGCGGTGCTGAACCACGCGGGCCCGACAGCCGAGGGCAACGGTGAAGGTCGCATCCCCGAAGGATGGCCAGATGGGGCTGGTACGCGTTTTCGTCATCCACAGGCCGGGTCGAGGGAACAGGACACGCCGCGAGAGGCCCACGCCACGCGGCGTGTTCTGTTCACTCGACGGGGTCAGGGGCGTGCTCCTGCGCGATGTTGATCACCGTGCCGTCCGGCGCGCGGACGAAGAAGCGCCGCACCCCCCACGGCTCGGTCGTCAGGGGGTGGACGATCTCGTAGCCCGCGGCGCGGGCCTCCTCGTAGGCGCCCTCGAGGTCCACCACCCGCACCGTCATCGCCGAGTCCTCGGGTGCGGTGGCGTCCCGGGTCACGAGCTGCACGTGTTCGCCGGTGTCGGGGTCGGTCAGGCGGGCGACCCAGCCGAGGTTGAACTCCTCGGTGCGCAGCCCGAGGAAGTCGGTGTAGAAGCCCTTGGCCCCTTCGATGTCGGTCACGGGAAGGTTGGTCGTGATCCGGGAGACGTGCACGGGAGGCTCCTGTCGTGGGTGAACTCCTCGAGACTGGTCCGCCCCGCCGCGCTTGTCCACCCGGGTGTTTGACGAGATTGAGTTTGTGAGGCAAACTAAAAGAAGGTTTGCACCACAAACGAAGGGGCCCACCCATGAGCACCACCGACCACCACGACCCGAACGCCCTGGATGCCGGGCAGGCCCGCGACCTGCTGGAGTCGACCCGAGCGCGGACCAGTGAGCAGATCGACGTCCGCAGCGACGTGCTCCTCCTCGTGTGGGGCATCGCCTGGGCGGTGGGATACCTCTCGATGTGGTGGTCGACCCGGGGGCAGGACCCCTACACGGGCCCGGCGCCCTGGTCGTGGGCGGTGCTCGCGGTGGCTCTCGTGGTCGCGGTCGGCGCGACTGCCACCGTCATCGTGCGCGCCACCGCGGGGATCAGTGGCCCCTCGTCGCGGGCCGGCATGTTCTACGGACTCACCTGGGGTGTCGCGTTCCTCACCTGGCAGTCGCTCATGGCGGCGCTGGCCGATCTGGGCGTCTCGGCGGAGGTCAGCGGCATCCTGGGAGCGGCAATGCCGGCCTTCATCGTTTCGGTCATCTACTGCGCGTCGGCCGCTCTGTGGGAGGAGCCCTCGCTCTTCTTCGTGGGCGCGTGGCTGGCCGTCGTGACGGCTGCGGGGGTCTGGACCGGCCCCATCACCGCGTCGCTCGTCATCGGGGCGCTCGGGGGTCTCGGCTTCCTGCTCGGTGCCGGGATCGCTCGACGCGCGCGCTCATGAGCGAGGAGCATGCCGTGACGGAGGCGCGGCCTGACGCCGAGCTCGACCCGGTGATCCACGCCCCGGCCCGACTGCGCATCATGGCGACGCTCAGCGCCGTGCCCGAGCGGGATGCCATCTCCTTCACCCGCCTCCAGCAGCTCCTCGACCTCACGGCAGGCAACCTCACGACGCACCTGCGACGGCTCGAGGACGCGGCCTACGTGCAGGTGTGGCGCAGTGGGAGCGGCCGGAGCGCACGCACCACCGCGGCACTGACGACGAGAGGTCGGCTGGCGCTCTCTGCCTACCGCGAGGCGCTGACCGCGATCCTGGGCTGATCCGCGTCGCGTGGGTTGGAGCGTGGGTCCGCTCCGGTCAGGACACGGTCGCGGCGGAGAAGGTGTCGCACTGGTTGAGGTCGCCGCTCGTGTAGCCGGTGAGGAACCACTTCTGGCGCGCCGCGGCGGAGCCGTGGGTCCAGCTCTCCGGGGTGACCCGTCCCTGCGTCTTCTGCTGGATCCGGTCGTCACCGACGGATGCCGCGGCGCTCAGGGCGTCCTTGATGTCCTGGTCCGTGAGCTTCTTGAGGAACGGCACACCGGACGTCGGGTCGGGGACCGTGCTCGCGTGCTTGGCCCACACCCCGCCGAGGCAGTCAGCCATGAGCTCGGTCTTGACCGAACCGGACTCCGGGCCCTGGGGGTCCTGCTGGGAGCGGCCGAGCAGCCCGAGCTGGTCCTGCAACGCGTGCCCGTACTCGTGGGCCACGACGTATTCCTGGGCCAACGGCCCGCCGCTGCTGCCGAACTGCTGCTCCAGGATGTCGAAGAAGCTCGCGTCGATGTAGACGAGCTTGTCGAGCGGGCAGTAGAACGGCCCGACCTGGTTGCTCGCGGTGCCGCAGGCCGACTGGGTGGAGCCGCTGTAGAGCACGGTCTGGGTCGGCCGCCACTTCTGGCTGTAGCGGGGGAGCTCCTCGGTCCAGAACGCCTGCACCGAGTTCACCGTGCCGATGACCCGGCAGTCCACGTCGGTGTTGGCGTCCGCGCCCTTCTGGCACTTCTCGAACGCCGCGGCATCCTGCTGGCCCCCCGGCTGCACCTGACCCTGGCCCGCACCCGGGGTCGTGGGCAGGTCGGAGGGGTTGATCCCGAAGATCAGCGCGAGCACGAGGAGCACCAGCCCCCCGATGCCACCACCCACGACCATGCCTCCGGGTGCACCGCCGCCCCCGCCTCCCGATCGCACCTGTGAGGTGTCGAGGGTGACGTTGTCGTTGAAGCTCATCGGGTGCCTCCGTGGCGCAGCGTGACCGCGGGACTCGCGGCGGCACCTAGAATAGAGGTTGAGCACGCGTGGTCGTGCTCCACGAGCCGCTTCGGACGGGGTGAGCTCCTCCCGAACCGAAGGACCAGATCGTGCTCACCGCTGCCTCCGTCGAGCTGCGAGCGGGCTCTCGCCTGCTGCTCGACGCGGCGACCTTCCGCGTCGCACCGGGTGACCGGGTCGGCCTCGTGGGCCGAAACGGCGCGGGGAAGACGACGCTGACGAAGGCACTCGCGGGGGTCACCGCTCCGGCGGGCGGCACGATCACCCGCTCGGGCGAGGTGGGCTACCTCCCGCAGGACCCGCGCACCGGGGACCTCCACGTGACGGGGCGCGACCGGATCCTCTCGGCCCGCGGGCTGGACAGCATCGTGCGTGACCTGCGCGCCTCCGAGGTGGCGATGGGCGTGGAGACAGGCGAGCTCCAGGAGAAGGCGATGCGCCGCTACTCCAGGCTCGACGCGGAGTTCACGACGGCCGGCGGGTATGCCGCGGAGTCAGAGGCCGCGTCGATCGCATCTGCACTGGGCCTGGACGAACGCCAGCTCGACCAGGAGATCGGCACCCTCTCCGGGGGTCAGCGACGCCGCATCGAGCTCAGCCGGATCCTCTTCTCCGGTGCCCAGACCCTGCTCCTGGACGAGCCCACCAACCACCTGGATGCAGACTCGGTGGCCTGGTTGAGGGACCACCTCAAGGGCTACAAGGGTGGTCTCGTGGTGATCTCCCACGACGTGGAGCTCCTCGGCGACGTCGTCAACAAGGTCTTCCACCTCGATGCCAACCGGGGCGAGCTCGACCAGTACAACCTGGGCTGGAAGGCCTACCTCCAACAGCG
>JBDTDY010000314.1:0-7120 GCA_039922835.1 Ornithinibacter sp. | reverse complement strand
CGCCGGAACTGCGGCCATCCCCCTCCTACTTGTCAAGCTCTGGTCGGTCTTCCCCCGGTTCTTCATCCGACCACCGAAGGCCCTGCGCGAGTTGGTGCTGCACCTCCTCGAGCGGGTCTCCATCGTGCTGCTCGTCAAGCTCTGGTCGGTCTTCCCCCGGTTCTTCATCCGCCCCCCCAGGGAGCCGCGCACGCTCGTGCTGCACCTGCTCGAGCGGGTGTCGATCGCACTGCTGCTGGGTGGCGCCATCTTCATGCTCGTCACCGGTCTGGCCAACTCTGCCCAGTGGTATCCGTGGACCTTCGACTTCATCAGGGCGCACTACGCCGTCGCGTGGGTCACCATCGGCGCCCTCGTGATGCACATCGGCGTGAAGCTCCCGATCATCCGCGCGGCGATCACCGGGCCTGTCGATGACCCGATGCCCGGCGGTGTCGGCGACGAGACCGACCAGGCCGCCAGCGAGTCGCCCACACGGCGGACCCTGCTCCACGCGACGTGGGCCTCGGCTGCGATCGCGGTCGTGGTCGCGACGTCGAACGAGATCCCCGGACTGCGTCGTCTCGGCCTGCTGGCGGTGCGCTCGGGGGAGGGGCCACAAGGGGTTCCCGTCAACCGCAGCGCCGTTGGGGCGCTCGTGGCCGACCTCCTCGACGACCCCGCCTGGCGGCTCAAGGTCATCGGCCCGGGTGGCACCACTGAGCTCTCCCTCGACGACCTGCGTGCCATGCCCCAGCACGAGGCGGTGCTGCCGATCGCCTGCGTCGAGGGTTGGAGCGCCACCGGAACCTGGTCCGGCATCCCGATCCGCGACATCGTGCGGCTCGCCGGGGGCAGCGAAGATTCCGCCGTCGTCGTGCGGTCGATGCAGCCGAGAGGCGCTTACCGGGAGAGCCGCCTCCCCCCGAACTTCGCGCGGCACCCCGACAGCCTGCTCGCCCTCACACTCTCCGGCGAGCCCCTCGCCCCCGACCACGGCTACCCCGCTCGCCTCATCGCTCCTGCGAGACCGGGTGTGCTGCAGACGAAGTGGGTCAACGAGATCGTGGTTGAGGCGTGAGCACCCCAGTCGCGACGCGGGGAGTCCTCATCGCGCTGGGAGTGACCGCCGCGGCATACGGTCTGTTCCGCCTCACCGGCCTGGGCCTGGCGCAGGTCCTCGCCGTGCTCGTCTGGGTGGTCGGCGGGCTGGTCGTGCACGACGGCATCATCGCGCCCGTCGTGGTGGTCCTCGGCGTGCTGGCGGCCCGACGTGCGGCGCCGTGGCTGCGGGTGCCGCTGCTCTGGGCGCTCGTCGTGCTCGGCCCCCTCACCCTCATCGCGGTGCCGGTGCTCGGCAAGCCGGGGGCGAGGCCCGACAACCCGACGCTGCTCGACCGCAACTATGTCCTCGGGTATGCCGTGCTGGTCATCCTCGTGCTGGGTGCCAGCGCGGTCGCCGCCCTGCGGCGGCGCAGGCAGGACGGTCACGCCGGTGGGGTGACCTGACGGGGTGGGCAAGGGGTCGGTGCGCGAAGACGCAGGGGTGCCGGTGACCACGACGCGTGGAGGTGCGGCGTGCTCAGTCCGCCTCGTCACGCGAGACGTCGGCGTCGGACCCGAGCGGCCGGTACGGTGGGCCCTACCGGCAGTGACCCACCGCACACCCCGCACCGTGGTCACCACGAATCAGCCGACCAGGCGAGCGCCACCCCGCGCTCTCGTGGTCGGCCCCGACGCGGCTCCCGTCACGAGCGGAAGCCGGAGAAGGAGTGCCCTGTGAGCGACAACGAGGTCGCCCCCCTCGAGATGGCGTTCGGCGTGACCCACCACGTCAGCCACACCGAGGCCCCCGAACGCCCCGTCCAGGACGGCGGCCCGGAGATGGTCCAGCTGCTCAGCCCGGAGGGTGAGCGCGTGCCGCACCCCGAGCACGACGCCGTCATCGACGCGCTGAGCCGGGAGGAGCTGCGCGGTCTCTACCGCGACCTCGTCCTCACGAGGCGCTTCGACACCGAGGCCACCGCCCTGCAACGCCAGGGTGAGCTCGGCCTGTGGGCGAGCCTGCTCGGCCAGGAGGCCGCCCAGGTCGGGTCCGGCCGGGCCCTGCGCCCGCAGGACCACGCCTTCCCCACCTATCGCGAGCACGGCGTCGCCTGGTGCCGCGGCGTCGACCCGGTCAACCTGCTCGGCATGTTCCGTGGGGTGAACCACGGCGGGTGGGACCCCAACGAGAAGAACTTCCACCTCTACACGATCATCATCGGCGCCCAGACGTTGCACGCCACGGGTTACGCGATGGGCATCCAGCGTGACGGCGACGTCGGCACCGGCGACGAGGACCGGGACGCCGCGGTCATCGCCTACTTCGGCGACGGAGCCACGTCGCAGGGGGACGTCTCCGAGGCGCTCGTCTTCGCCGGCGTCAACAACTCGCCCGTCGTCTTCTTCTGTCAGAACAACCAGTGGGCGATCTCCGAGCCCAACGAGAAGCAGACCCGGGCTCCGCTCTGGCACCGGGCCCGCGGGTTCGGCTTCCCCGGCATCCGGGTCGACGGGAACGACGTGCTGGCCGTGTATGCCGTGACCAAGGCTGCCCTGGATGCCGCCCGCACCGGTCAGGGGCCGACCTTCATCGAGGCGTACACCTACCGGATGGGCGCCCACACCACCTCCGACGACCCGACCAAGTACCGCATCTCCGCCGAGGTCGAGGTGTGGAAGCACCGCGACCCGATCGAGCGCTACCGCCGGTGGCTCACCAGCTCCGGTACGGCCGACCGCGCCTTCTTCGAGGCGCTCGAGGCCGAGTCCGACGAGCTCGGGGCGTCGGTGCGCGAGCGCTGCCTCTCGATGGCCGACCCGGCAGGGACGGAGATGTTCGACCACGTCTATGCCGAGCGGCATCCGGTGATCGAGAAGGAACGGGCCGAGTTCCTCGCCTACCAGGCGTCGTTCGAGGGGAGCCACTGATGGCCACCACGACTCTGGCCAAGGGCATCACGAGCGGCCTGCGCGCCGCGATGGAGCACGACCCCAAGGTCGTCCTGATGGGCGAGGACATCGGCAAGCTCGGCGGGGTCTTCCGGGTGACCGAGGGCCTGCAGAAGGACTTCGGCGAGGACCGGGTGATCGACACCCCGCTGGCCGAGGCCGGCATCCTCGGCACCGCGATCGGGATGGCGCTGCGCGGTTACCGCCCGGTCGTCGAGATCCAGTTCGACGGGTTCGTCTACCCCGCCTTCGACCACATCGTCAGCCAGGTCGCCAAGCTCCGGTCCCGCTCCCTGGGCAAGGTCGCGATGCCGCTGGTCATCCGGATCCCGTTCGGCGGTGGAATCGGCGCGGTGGAGCACCACAGCGAGTCCAACGAGGCCTACTTCGCGCACACCGCGGGGCTGCGCGTGGTCGCGTGCTCCAACCCGCACGATGCGCACTGGATGATCCAGCAGGCGATCGAGACCGACGACCCGGTGATGTTCTACGAGCCGAAGCGTCGCTACTGGGACAAGGGCGAGGTGGGCGAGGGGCCTGACGGACCGCTCGGCTCGGCTCGGGTGGTGCGCGAGGGAAGCGACCTCACGCTCCTCGCCTACGGCCCGATGGTCAAGACGTGCCTGCAGGCGGCGGAGGCGGCCGCCGAGGAGGGTCGCTCCCTGGAGGTCATCGACCTGAGGTCGCTCTCGCCACTCGACACCGAGACCATCCTGGGTTCCGTGCGGCGCACCGGCCGGGCCGTGGTGGTGCACGAGGCGTCGACGTTCCTCGGGATGGGGTCGGAGATCTCGGCGACCATCACCGAGCAGGCGTTCTACCACCTCGAGGCGCCCGTGCTGCGGGTCGGCGGCTACAACGTGCCCTATCCGCCGAGCCGGCTCGAGGAGGAGTTCCTCCCCGACCTCGACCGGGTGCTCGACGCCGTCGACCGCTCCTTCACCCACTGAAAGGCGCCTGCTGCGATGGCTCTGCGTGAGTTCAAGCTCCCCGACCCCGGCGAGGGTCTGACCGAGGCCGACATCGTCACCTGGCACGTCGCGGTCGGTGACACCGTCAAGGTCAACGACGTCGTCGTGGAGGTCGAGACCGCGAAGTCCCTCGTGGAGCTGCCGGTGCCCTTCGCCGGTACCGTCTCGGCGATCCACGTCTCGGAGGGCGACACCGTCGAGGTCGGCTCGCCGATCATCACCGTCGACGACGGCGCGGACCTGCCGGCGGCGCCCACCCCACCGCCGAGCGAGGGCTCGGCCACGCAGGCGGCCGCGGAGGAAGAGGTCGCGGAGGGGCTGATCGGCGGCACGACGTCGACCGGTCGCACCGCAGTGCTCGTCGGTTACGGCGTCAAGCAGACCGAGGCCAAGCGGCGCCCCCGGGTGAGCCTCACGACGCGCGGACCCGAGGAGCACGACCCACCCGTCCCGACCCCTTCCCTCCCGCCTGCGACGCCCGCATCACCTCCCCCCACGCCCGCCCCGACACCCGGTGAACAATCGACCAACAGGTCAGTTGTCCACACCACGCCCGACGGGGCTCGCGTTCGGGCGCTCGCCAAACCGCCAGTGCGCAAGCTGGCCAAGGACCTCGGCGTCGACCTCGCCGCCGTGACCCCGACGGGCGAGGGCGGCACGGTCACCCGAGCCGATGTGGAGGCGGCCGCCTCCACAGGTGCGGGGACCGGACAGGCCACGGCACCGGCATCCGCTCCTGAACGTGCGTCCGGAGAGCGCGAGACCCGGGTGCCGATCAAGGGCGTGCGCAAGATGACCGCGCAGGCCATGGTCGGCTCGGCGTTCACCGCGCCGCACGTGACCGAGTGGGTCACCCTCGACGTCACCGCCACGATGGACCTCGTGGAGCGGTTGAAGAAGGATCGAGAGTTCCGCGACGTCAAGGTCACGCCACTCCTCGTGCTGGCGAAGGCGATGTGTGTCGCGATCCGCCGCAACCCGGGCGTCAACGCGAGCTGGGACGAAGCCGCGCAGGAGATCGTGCTCAAGCACTACGTCAACCTCGGCATCGCCGCGGCCACCCCCCGCGGCCTCGTCGTGCCCAACGTCAAGGACGCCGACGCCATGTCGATGCGCGAGCTGGCGGAGGCGATCGGCGTGCTCACCGCCACCGCGCGCGAGGGCCGCACGCAGCCTGCGGAGATGTCGAGCGGCACGATCACCATCACCAACGTCGGGGTGTTCGGGGTGGATGCCGGGACCCCGATCCTCAATCCTGGTGAGGCCGCGATCATGGCGTTCGGCACGATCGCGCGACGACCCTGGGTCATCACCGCCGTAGATGGCAGCGAGACGATCGAGCCGCGCTGGGTCACCACGCTCGCGCTCTCCTTCGACCACCGGCTCGTCGACGGTGAGCTCGGCAGCCGCTTCCTCGCGGATGTCGCGGCCCTGCTGGCAGACCCGTCCCGCGCCCTCGTCTGGAGCTGAGCGGATGCCGGGCACCGACACCACGGGCGTCGTCTTCCCCGAGACCGACGGGCGCAGGTCCACCGCAGCCACGGGGCGTGCCGTCGTCGCTGACGCGCTCGCGCAGGTCGACCCGGTCGGGTCAGCTGCAGCACATCGCGAAACGAACTGGCGCAGTGGCTATGTCACGCACTTCCGGCGGCTCGTCGAGGCGGGGCTGCCGAGCTACTCCGACGCCCGCTCGCTCGCCGAAGCAGGGCTGGCATCACTGCACTCACGGATGGTCTGGGCGGACCCCGACGGCCGTGAGGTGACGCTCGACGCGGCGTTGGATGGCGCGGCGGGCAGCCCCACAGACACCCTCGCCACCGAGGAGCTCGGTGGCACGGGCAGCCCCGACACCGCCCTGACCATTCCATATCGGGGTCGGCGCCTGGCGGGCGACGACCTGCGTCGCCAACTCGACACGTGGGTGGAGCAGGGCACCGTGGAGCCGAGCCTGCGCGCGGCCGTCGGCACGGTGCTGGACCACCCCGAGATGCTCCGCCTCGAGGGGCGAACCGTCGTCGTGCTGGGTGCCGCCGCCGAGATGGGCCCACTGCGCTCGCTCCTTCGCTGGGGCGCAACCGTCGCGGCCCTCGACCTCCCTCGTCCGGACCTCTGGGCCCGGCTGCTCGAGGAGACCGCAGACTCAGCGGGCCGTCTGCTGCTCCCGGTGTCGCCCGGCACTCGGCCCCTCGCGGAGCGGGCAGGTGTCGACCTCATCCACGACCTCCCGACGGCGACCGCCTGGGTGAGCGGCCTCGAGGGGAGCCTGGTCATCGGCAACTACGTCTACGCCGACGGCGCCACCAACGTGCGGGTCAGCACGGCGGTCGATGCGCTCACCCAGCACGTGCGCCACTCCCGGTCCACCACGTCCCTGTCCTTCCTCGCGACCCCCACCGACATCTTCGCGGTGCCCCGTGAGGCAGTCGATGCCGCCACCGAGAGCTATGCCCACCGCCGCACCTCCAAGGTGCTGAGGGTCCCGCTGCGCACCCTCTCCGGCGGGCGCCTGCTGCGCCGCAACTACGTGCCCGGCGAGGATCCCGGCATCAACGACTCGGTCGTGCTCCAACAAGGCCCGAACTACCTGCTGGCCAAGCGGATCCAACGCTGGCGGGCCACCGCTGCCCGCGCCGAGGGTGCCCAGGTCTCGTTCAAGATCGCGCCACCCACGCGCACCCGTTCGGTGCTGAAGAACCGGGCCCTGGCTGCGGCATACGCCGGCGCCCACCGTTTCGGCGTCGAGGTGTTCGAGCCCGGTACGGCCAACACCTTGATGGCGGCGCTCCTCGTGCACGACCTGATGGCGGCTCCGCCCGCGCAGGAGCACCCCTGGCAGGACGAGGCGTATGCCGCGGCGCACGGTGGTCTGTGGCGCTCGGCCTACGACCCGCGCAGCGCCCTGGGCCTGGCCGCCCTGCTCGGAGCGGCGTCGGCCCGCTGACCAGTCCCGGTCATCCAGCTTCCCGCGGCGGGGGCGTGAACTGTCGACCTGTTGGTCAGGTGTTCACGGTGGCGGCATGATGAGCCCATGAGCTCGTCGATGCCCAAGCGCCCCACCGACCCCTTGGACCTCATCGACGTCGACTCGATGCTCACCGACGAGGAGAAGGCGATCCGGGCGACGGTGCGTCAGGTGTGCGCCGAGCTCGTCGACCCGCACGTCGTGCAGTGGTACG
>JBDTDY010000313.1:0-9454 GCA_039922835.1 Ornithinibacter sp. | reverse complement strand
CTCGAGGTAGCCGGCGTCGCGGTGGAACAGGCGGTGGTCGCCGTTCCGGTAGCGCTTGGCGGCCATGGTGCTGACCCGTGCGGTGCCCGGGACCCACCGGCGGACGACGTGGACGTCGGCCTCCTTGCCGGTCTTCAACACGCCGAGGTCGCTCTCCACGGCGCCGAGGTCGGTGACGACCCAGTCGGGCCGAGGTTTCGGTCCGTGGGTGGACCCGTCCCAGGTGGACCATCGCTCGCCCTCGGGTGGGCTCTCGGGTGCGGTGTCAGTGGAGAAGAGGGCCTGCTTCTCCGGCAGGTGGAACGGCTGGTGTGCCACTGCGGGGCTCCTGGTGGAGGAAGGAATGGGTGGGCAGGGTGGTGCCCGGGACCGTCATCGACATCTCGGCCTCCTCCAGGTCAGCGCCGCGCTGCAACGGGGCGGGTGGCACGGCATCCGGCCGGATGCCGGGTGCGCACGACCCAGCCTGACCCACCCCCCGGTCGGTGCGCCACCGGTTTTCGAGATGACCCACGGCCCGGGGTGGGGGGACTCACACCCGCTTGACGCTCGGCGATCGGGCGAGCGACGGCATACTCGACGGGTCCCCACCGGCCACCACGCGAAGGCGGCGATCCGCGCATGTCCCGACTCCAGAGCACCGACTTTCTCACCGAGGAGCAGCACGAGCTCATCAAGCTCGTGCGTGAGTTCGTCGAGGAGCAGATCCTGCCTGTCGCCACCGAGCTGGAGCACAAGGACGAGTACCCCACGGACATCGTCGAGGGCATGAAGGAGATGGGGATCTTCGGGCTGATGATCCCCGAGGAGTACGGCGGCCTGGGCGAGTCGCTGTTGACGTACGCCCTCGTCGTCGAGGAGATCGCCCGCGGCTGGATGTCGGTGAGCGGCATCATCAACACCCACTTCATCGTCGCCTACATGATCATCCAGCACGGCACCGAGGAGCAGAAGCAGCGCTACCTGCCGCGGATGGCGACGGGTGAGGTGCGTGGGGCATTCTCGATGAGCGAGCCGGGGACGGGGTCCGACGTCGCGGCGATCCGCAGCAAGGCCGTGCGCGAGGGCGAGGAGTGGGTGCTCACCGGCCAGAAGATGTGGCTCACCAATGGTGGCTCGGCCAACCTCGTCGCGGTGCTCATGCGCACCGACCTCGGCGAGAGCGAGAGCCCCTACAAGAACATGACGACGTTCCTCATCGACAAGGAGTCCGGCTTCGGTCAGACGGCTCAAGGTGTCACCGTGCCGGGCAAGATCGAGAAGATGGGCTACAAGGGTGTCGACACCACCGAGCTCATCTTCGAGGGGCACCGCACGAGCGATGCGCAGGTGCTCGGCGGGGTGGCCGGCAAGGGCTTCTACCAGATGATGGACGGCGTGGAGGTGGGCCGGGTCAACGTCGCGGCGCGGGCCTGCGGTCTGTCGCGGCGGGCCTTCGAGCTCGGCATCGCCTACAGCCAGCAGCGCGAGACCTTCGGCAAGAAGATCGCCGAGCACCAGGGCATCCTCTTCCGCCTCGCCGACATGGCCACCAAGGTCGAGGCGAGCCACCAGATGATGGTGAAGGCTGCCCGGCTCAAGGACGCCGGCCAGCGCAACGACCTCGAGGCCGGCATGGCCAAGTACCTCGCCTCGGAGAACTGCGCCGACGTCGTGGAGCAGAGCTTCCGCATCCACGGGGGCTACGGCTACTCCAAGGAGTACGAGATCGAGCGCCTCTACCGCGAGGCGCCGATGCTGCTCATCGGTGAGGGCACCGCCGAGATCCAGAAGATGATCATCGGGCGGCGCCTGCTCGAGGACTACAAGACCAGCTGACCCGACCCAGGCCACCCGGATCAAGCCGTTCAGCACCCTCCCAGCGAACGTCCAGCCGAGGCTGGGATACTTGGTCCATGAGCACGCAACCGACCCGCCCGGGCCTTCGAGCGGCGCTGTCCCTGGAGTACCCGATGTCCTTGGGAGTCCACGACAGCTATGAGGACGCGCAGAAGGCCGTCGACTACCTTTCCGACCATGAGTTCCCGGTGCAGGACGTCCTCATCGTCGGCACCGACCTCAAGCAGCTCGAGCGGGTCACCGGCCGGCTCACCCGCGGGCGGGTGATCGGTGCCGGCGCCTTGTCGGGCATGTGGTTGGGGCTCTTCGTCGGGGTGATCTTCTCCCTCTTCGACCCGCAGGGTTTCCAGGTCGTCAGCGTGCTCGGCACGGTGGCGTTCGGTGCCGTCTTCGGGGCCATCTGGGCGGTGGTGGGATACAAGCTCACCCGCGGCGAGCGGGACTTCACCTCGGTCAGCCAGGTCGTCGCCGCGAAGTACGAAGTGCTCTGCGAGCACAAGCACGTGGCGAAGGGCCGTGAGCTGCTGACCCAGATGGACCCGATGCGCGCCGCTCAGCAGGAGGTCCGCCGGGCGCAGGAGGCCGAGCAGTCCCGTATGGCGCACTCTCCCACCGACGAAGCCGCGGCGCGTCGGGCGGCGGGCCCGGGTTCGCACCCGGGCACCACCGCCTGAGGGGGTCCCTCAGCCCTTGACGGCCCCGGAGGTCAGACCCCGGACGAAGTATCGCTGCAGCGAGATGAACACGATCATCGGGATGATGATCGAGATGAACGCCCCTGCGGTGAGCAGTTCCTGGCCCTGACCCTGCGTACCGAGCAGACCCTGGAGCCCCACGATGACGGTGGTGTTGTCCGAGGACAGGAACAGCTTGGCGATGAGGAGGTCGTTCCAGACCCAGAGGAACTGCAGGGTCGCGAAGGCCGCCATCGCCGGGATCGCCATCGGGGCCACCAGGCGCCAGAACGTCTGGAAGTGCGAGCAGCCGTCGATCTTGGCCGACTCCACCACGCTGATGGGTAGGGTCGCCATGTAGTTGCGCAGGACGTATATGGCCAGCGGCATGCCGAAGCCGGTGTGCAGCAGGTAGACCGCGATGAACTGTCCCGAGATTCCCAGGCCACGTGGTCCGAGCAGGTCGAGCATCGGCTGGAAGGCCACCTGGATCGGAACGACGAGCACGGCGACGATGACGATGAAGAGGAAGTCCTTGGCGGGGAACTCCATGAAGGTGAACGCGTATGCCGCGAACGCCGCGAACATGATCGGGATGATCGTTGCCGGGACAGCGACCACGATGGAGTTGACGAGGTTGGAGCCGAGATCGGTGCCTTGGAACACGCCTCGGTAGTTGTCGGTCGTCCATCCGGTGCTGAACGGGTTGAGCACAGCGGTCCACCACCCGGAGGTGACCGCGTCGTCCCGGCTCCGGAACGACGTGATGAGCAGCCCGAGGGTCGGTACCGTCCACAGGATTCCCAGGACGATCATCGTGACGATCGAGAAGATGCTCCTCGGGCGTCCGTCTCGCATCATGGTGCGGCTCATCGCGCTGCCTCCTCTGCTCTGAAGTGTCGAACTTGGTAGATGAGGATCGGCACCACCGCGAGCAGGAGGATGACGACGATGGCTGAGGCCTTGCCCGCCTGGCTGTTGGCGAAGAGCTCGTTGAAGAAGAGGTTCGCGATGACGTTGGACTTGAAGCGTCCGTTGGTGAGCACGTAGACGATGTCGAAGACCTTGAGCACCAGGATCAGCACGGTGATGAAGACCGTGATGATCGTGCCCTTGATCTGCGGGATGATCACTTTGAAGAAGATCTGGACCTCGCTGGCGCCGTCGATGCGCGCTGCCTCGACCGTGTCCTCGGGCACCCCCTTGATGGCGGAGGAGAGCAGGATCATCGCGAAGCCGACCTGCAGCCAGATGAGGATCACCATCATGAGGAACGAGTTCAGCCGGAGCGTGGGGATGTTGAGCCACGCCTGCGGTTCGCCGCCGAGGGCCACCACCACCGCATTCAGCAGGCCGGTCTGGGGTGCCCCCGGGTTGTCGTACGCATACACCAGGCCCCAGATGGCCGAAGCGCCGACGAAGGAGATGGCCATCGGCAGGAAGATCGCTCCCTTGGCGACCTTCTCGCCCTGGGCGGTGAGCTTGTCAGCGAGCACGGCAACGATGACACCGAACACCACGGTGATGGCCGGGACGACGAGGATCCAGAGGACGTTGTTGAGGATCGACTGGCGAAACTCCGTGTCCCCGAAGATGGCTCGGTAGTTCTCGAAACCCACGTATGCCGTGCTGTCCGAGTTCGCGAACGAGTAGTTGACGGTCTGGATCGTCGGGTAGATCAGGACCAGGGTGATGAGGCCCAGACCCGGGAGCAGGAACGCGTACGGCATGACGCCCGCCGACAGCCGCCGAGGAAGCCCTTCCACGAACATGTTGAGAAAGGTGAACAGCAGCGCGGCCCCACCGACCCCCGCCACCAGCGCGACCGCGCCGATGACGAGGCGAGTGCCGAACCACTGCGGGTAGAAGGCGAAGGCGAGGAAGAGATTGGCCACCCCCCACACGACGAGGGCCATCCCGACGATGCCGAGGAGCATCTTGACGGGCGATGCCTTTCCGGTCTCCTCCGGCCCGCGGACCTCCTGGTCTTCAGGGGTCTCGCCCGGCTGGACCACCGTGGCGGTGCTCACGACTGCTCCGGCCAGGAGGCCTCGACCTCGTCGGTGACCTCTTGGGAGGACTTCCCGCTCACCCACTGGACCATGGCGGTCCAGAAGGTGCCGGACCCGACCTCCTTGGGCATGACGTCCGAACCGTCGAACCGGAACACGTCGGCGTCCGCGGCGATCTTGGCCATCTGCCGGGTGAGCTCGTCGGGGTAGTTCGCGGAGTCGAAGGAGGTGTGCGGGGAGAGCCACCCGCCCGCCTTGGCCCACGGGGCGCCGAACTTGTCGGACGTGATGAACTCCATGACCTTCTTGGCGTCGTCGTCGTTGCCGTTGAAGAGCGCCGCGATGTCACCGCCACCGAGGATGGCCTGGCCGTCGTAGCCGCCCTCGAAGCGGGGATAGACGAAGATGCCCACCTTGCCGTCGAGGTCCTGCTGCACCGGGGCGGGGAAGAAGCCGGTGGCAAAGTTGCCCTGGCGCATGAGGTAGCACTTGGGGTCCGGCGAGAACGCGGGGTTCATCGCGTCGGCGAAGGCCGTGTTGAGGATGCCCTTGGTGCCACCGAGTACCTCGCCCTCGCCCTTGGCGATCTTGCCGAACTCGTCGAACGCCTTGACGATGCGCTCGTCATTGAACGGGATCTGGTGCTTCACCCACTGGTCATAGACGTCCGGTCCGTACATCCGCAGGACCAGTTCCTCGATCCAGTCCGTGCCGACCCAGCCGGTGGCCTGGTCGGACTCCCACCCCATGCACCACGGGGCGACACCATCACCCTTGATCTTCGTGGTCGTCTTCTCCAGGTCCTGGATCGTCTTCGGCTCCGTGGAGTAGCCCTTGTCCTCGTAGGAGGGCTTGGGATACCAGACCAGGCTCTTGACCGCGAGACGCATCGGTGCGCCGTAGACCCTGCCCTGGTACCTCGAGGAGTCGAGCATGCCGGACACGAGGGTCGCGTCGATCTTGTCGTAGTCGAGGTAGGCGTCGATCGGGTTGACCTTGCCCTGGGCTGCGAACTCGACCAGGCCGCCGGGCTGCGGGAAGAGACCGATGTCGGGGGAGTCCCCAGAGTTGACCTTCTGCTTGATGGTGGTCGTGAAGTCGGTGTCCGCGGTGTATTGGACGTTGATGCCGCTTTCCTTCTCGAAGTCGACGAGCGAGGCCTCGAACTGCTTCTGCTCGTCTCCGCCGAAGGCCCCGAGGATGGTGACCGTCTTGTCGCCGTCGGCGCTTCCCCCGTCGACGAAGCCACCGAGCCCTGCGCCGCCCTGCCCACCCGACGGGTTGGGGTCCTGGAGGCACCCCGAGGCAGTCAGAGCCACAGCCACACCCCCCGCCACAGTGAGCGCGATGCGTCGGCGTCGCCGCGATGAACCGGTCATGGTGTCTCCTCGTGATCGGGTGCAGGGCTCTGTGTCCGGATGCTTCGCGATCTTTTCTATCGCGAAATGGTGACCCACGCCACACGACCGACCTCATTCCTTTCTCGTCGAAGGACGAGAAATGGAGCGCCGTGAGGGGCTGCTGGTTGGTGGGTCATGAACGGAGAGCGCACCGCGCGGCGGGGAGCTACGGTGACGGGATGACCCCCACCACTCCAGTCCTTGAGCCGCTCGATGACGTCTTCACCTCGGTGCTGTGCGTCGTCGCGCACCCTGACGACATCGAGTACGGCACCGCGGCAGCGGTTCACCGGTGGATCGGCGAGGGCGCGCAGGTCGCCTACTTCCTGCTGACCCGCGGTGAGGCCGGCATCGACACGATGGACCCCGCGCAGGCTGCCGTGGTGCGCGAGGGGGAGGAGCGCGAGAGCGCGCGACGCGTCGGGGTCGAGACCGTCGAGTTCGCGGGGTTGGCGGACGGCAGCATCGAATGCGGCGTGCCGCTGCGCCGTGAGATCGCCCGGGCGATCCGCCGGCACCGGCCCGACCTCGTGGTCGCTCAGACCTGGGCGGAGCGGTTCGTCGGCGGGATGGTCAACCAGGCCGACCATCGGGCGGTCGGCCTGGCCACCCTCGATGCCGTGGCCGACGCAGGCAACCGCTGGCTGCACCGCGACCTCGATGGCGAGGGCCTCGAGCCCTGGGGAGGGGTGCGCGTGGTCGCGGTGGCAGGATCACCCGACCCGACCCACTTCATCGACGTGTCCGGCGAGCACTTCGAGGCTGCCGTGCACTCCCTGGAGGCACACGAGGCCTACAACGCGGCGCTCCCGGACGACTTCCCGGCTCCGCGCGAGCTGCTGGGCTCGATCCTCGGGGGTGGGGGCGAGGCAGCCGGAGTGGAGCACGCGCTGCTCCTCGACGTCATCCGACGCGGCTGACAGCCCCACAGAGGCCACTGGCTCAGCGGTGCTGGAGTCTGGCGACCCACGCCTCGACATCGGCGCTGCTGCGGGGCATCGCGGCTGACAGGTTCTCGCAGCCGTCCTCGGTGACGAGCACGTCGTCCTCGATGCGCACGCCGGTGCCGCGGAAGCGTTCTGGTGCCTTGAGGTCGTCGGCCTTGAAGTAGAGACCGGGCTCGACGGTGAGCACCATGCCGGGCTTCAGCTCGGCATCCATGTATTCGGCGCGGGTCGCAAGGGCGCAGTCATGAACATCGAGCCCCAGGTGGTGTGAGGTGCCGTGCACCATCCACCGGCGGTGGTACTGGCCGTGCTCGGTGTCAAGGGTGTCCTCGACCGAGATCCCCTCGGGGAGAAGGCCCCACGCGTGGAGGTGCTCGGCGATGACACGGATCGCGGCCGCGTGCACGTCGGAGAACTTCGCTCCCGGCCTGACCGCGGCTATGCCCGCCTCCTGCGCGGCGAACACCGCGTCATAGATCTCCCGCTGGGCGTCACTGAACGTGCCGGATGCCGGGAGCGTGCGGGTGATGTCTGCGGTGTACAGGGCGTCGACCTCCACGCCGGCGTCGATGAGGACGAGATCGCCATCGGCGATGTCGCCGGTGTTCTTGATCCAGTGCAGGGTGTTGGCGTGGTCGCCGGCAGCGCAGATCGAGTCGTAGCCCACCCCGTTGCCACCGTGCCGGGCGTGCAGGCCGAAGGTGCCCTCGAGCCATCGCTCCCCCCGGCCCTCCTTCAGGGCGCGGGGCAGGTCGGCGATCATCGCCTCGAACCCACGCTCGGTGGCATCGACCGCGAGACGCATCTGTGCGACCTCGTAGTCGTCCTTGCAGAGCCGTTGGGTCGAGACCTCGTGGGCGAGCGCGTCATCGGCTTCGACCAGCCCCTCCTCCGCAGCCCCGTTCTCGATGCGGGCAGCGTCAAGGCGGGCGGTCAGGTCGCGGTCGGCATCCCGGACCATGCGCACCGTGACCTCACCGGCGTCCTTGGCCGCTGCCGACTCGAACTCGTCGATGTGCCTTGCGGTGAGCCCCAGCTCGAGCTCCACGTCGGCGAGAGTGGCGCGAGCCCCGACCCAGAACTCCCCGTAGCGGGAGTCGGCGAAGAACTCGTCGCTGTCACGCTCCGCGAGGGGACGGATGTAGAGCACCGCCTCGTGGCCGCCCCCGTCGGTGGGCTCCAGGACGAGCACGGCGTCGGGCTCGCGGTCCGCACCGAGGCCGGTGAGGTAGGCGAAGGCCGTGTGCGGGCGGAAGACGTAGTCGGTGTCGTTGCTGCGCACCTTGAACCCTCCGGCGGGGACGACGAGCCTCTCGCCCGGGTGTGCCGCGCTGAGCACCGCGCGCCTGGCAGCAGCCGGCGCTGCGGCGGGGGACTGTTCGCTCACCGTGGGCCGTCTCGGTGCCCAGCCCTCGCGCACGAAGGAGCGGAACTCCTCGGTCGTCGGCCGCGCGCGGTTCTCTGCCTGCTTCTGTTCCTCGCTCACCCACCCATGCTCCCACGCGACCTCGGCGGATGGCGTTCCGGCCGTAGCCTGACGTGCATGGGTGAGGACGACGAGGTGACGCTGGCCGATCGGTTCCGCCGCCACTTCGGTCGCGCAGACCACCTCTATGCCTCCCTGCTCGCGGAGATGGCCGACGACTGGGAAGCGGGAGGGGTGACCCGCGAGCTGTTCGCGGGCTGGGAGCACTCGGAGGCGCGTCAGTTCCCGCAGCTGCGGCTCCTCGCAGGCCTCTTCCGCATCGTCCTTCGAGGCGACGCGCCCCAGTTGGAGGCCTACTACCCCGTCCTCGGCGGGGTCGCGGACCACCGGGAGGCATGGCCGAAGGTGCGAGGCGTCCTTTCCAGCAATGTCACCGAGCTTCGACGTTCGCTCGACGAGGCGCCGCAGACCAACGAGCCGGCCCGCTCCGTCGCACTTCTCGTGGGCATCTCGGAGGCGGTGCGCCGCACGGGGCTTCGGCGCATCCGACTGCTCGAGCCCGGCGCCTCGGCCGGCCTGGGCCTGCTCGTGGACCGTTATCGCTTCGTCGGTGACGGGTGGGATGCCGGTCCCGCTGACGCGAGCCTTGTCGTCCCCGACTGCGGTGCAGCGGGGTTGCGGCCCGAGCTCTTCGAGGTGGTCGAGCGGCGTGGGTGCGACGTCTCCCCGGTGAATGGCGTCACGAAGGAGGGCGCCGCATACCTCACCTCCTTCGTCTGGCCGTGGCAGATCACACGGCACCAGCGGCTCGCGGATGCACTGTCCGAGTTGCGCGAGCACCCTGTCGTCGTCGACCACGAGCGCGCTTCGGTGTGGGTCGCGGGGCGGTTGGCGGAGCCGGTGGCAGCCGACGTGCTCACCGTGGTCTGGCACTCCGTGACCAGGCTCTACTGGCCCCCTGCAGAGACCGCCGCCATGGATGCGGCCATCGAGGAGGCACGGCACCGGATGCCGCTCGCGCACGTGGCGCTGGAACACCCGTGGCAGCGGGTGCCGAGCGACGACGATCCCGGACTCCCCGTCCTTGAGCTCGACGGCCAGGTGCTGACGACCGCCGACCACCATGGCCCTCCGGTCATTCTCCGCTGAGGGCCCG
>JBDTDY010000312.1:0-26583 GCA_039922835.1 Ornithinibacter sp. | reverse complement strand
ATGACCGTGGGCCAGATGTGGTTCGCCTTCGCGGGGTCCTTCGGGGTCGGGATCGCGGCCAGGGTGCTGCTGGGTGCCGGTGACGCCATGGTGTTCACCTCGTTGCTGCGCCTGGTCGCCGTCTGGTTCCGCGTCAAGCAGGCGCCGTTCGTCACGCAGCTGACCGGCATGGTCGGACAGCTCGGCGCCGTCGCGGCCGCGACCCCGCTCGCCGCGGCGCTGGCCACCTGGGGGTGGACGAGGTCCTTCGCCACCGCGGCCAGCATCGGCGTGGTCCTCGCGGTCGCGCTGCTCGTGGTGGTGAAGGACTCCCCCTACAGCGGCGAGGCGGTCGAGCGGATCAAGATCCGGGCGCTCGCACGAACCCTCGCCGAGGTCTGGGGCAACCCGGGGACCCGGCTCGGGATGTGGGTGCACTTCTCCTCGCAGTTCGGGGCGACCGTCTTCACGATGCTCTGGGGCTATCCGTTCCTCGTCAGCGGCGAGGGCCTGGAGCCGAAAGTCGCAGCCAACCTCCTCATCGTCATGACCGTGACCGCCATGGCCGCCGGGCCGGCCGTCGCCGCCTTCACCTCACGGGTGCCGTTCCGGCGCTCCCAGCTGGTGATCGGCATCGTCGTCGCGATCATGATCGTGTGGGCGGTGGTGCTGCTCCTGCCCGGGCCGGCACCGCTGTGGCTCCTCGTCGTGCTCGTCGTGGTCACCGCCATCGGTGGACCGGGGTCGTTGGTCGGGTTCGACCTCGCCCGAACCTTCCACCCCTCCGCGCGGCTGGGGCGGGCCACGGCGGTCGTCAACATCGGTGGCTTCACGGCATCCCTGCTGACCATCGCCCTGATCGGCATCATCTTGGACCGGCTGGCCCCGGGGGGGCCGCAGGACTACACCCTGGACGACTTCCGGATCGCGATGTCGGTGCAGTTCGTCTTCTGGGGGCTGGGGCTCACCCAGCTCGTGCGCTATCGCCGCAAGAGCCTGCGACACATCGAAGAGGTCCACGCGCCGGCCCTGACCGCGCTGCGGGAGGGCGAGACCCTGCTGCCGAGGATCTCCCGGGACCTCGAGGACTGACCACGCCCCTCGTTCCTCGCGAGGTGGCCCCCGCGCCGCGTGTCGCTCACGTGGTGGAGGCGCAGCGCTCCGTACCCTCGGAACGACCGGGCCGCGTATGAGGCGGCCCGGTCAAGAAGCGCAGTCCCGCATGGCCTCCGTGCGCTGGATGCGGCTGGGCGCGCGGTCAGCCCTGCACGGTGTAGCCCGCCGTCGGGTCGGCGCAGTAGGTGAACGGCTCGGCCCCCCGCGAGTGGTACTGGAAGAGCCGGGTGCCCAGGCGCAGGATCAGCAGCTCGCCCTCGACCTGCACCTGCGGGTAGGCCGTCCCGGGCCTGGGGCAGCCGATCGACCCGTCGCTCCAGGTCACCGGTGTGAAGGCGGCGACCACCGCCTGCTCGGGCGCCACCGACTCGCGCGACGCGAGATCGCCGATCGCGGCGGCGACGCGCGGCTGCACCCGCACGTCGACCGGTGTCGGGGCCGGCAGATCGGGTGTGCTGCTCCCGGGGGTCGGGTCCGCGGTGCTGCTCTCCAGCGGGAGGTCGGTCGGTGCGGGGGAGGCGTCGGTCCCGCCGGATGACACGGAGCAGGCGCCGATCAGCAGCACGCCGATGAGGGCGAGCGCGGGGCGCCCGAGGCTCATCCCAGGACCTGGCGGCTGATCACGAGGCGCTGGATCTGGTTGGTGCCCTCGAAGATCTGGGTCACCTTGGCCTCGCGCATGAAGCGTTCGGCCGGGAAGTCCTGGGTGTAGCCCGCGCCACCGAGCACCTGCACGGCGTCGGTCGTGACCCGCATCGCGGCATCGGTCGCCACGAGCTTGGCCACAGCGGCTTCCTTGGAGAAGACACGACCCGCGTCCTTGAGTCGCGCTGCGTGCAGGTAGGTGGCCCGAGCGCTGGTGACCGCGGCCTCCATGTCGGCGATGAGGAAGGCGAGGCCCTGGTTCGCGGCGATGGCCCGCCCGAACTGCTGTCGCTCCATCGCGTAGGACGCGGCCAGGTCGAGAGCTGACTGAGCCAAACCCGTTGCGGCAGCAGCGATACCGAGCCGTCCGGCGTCCAGCGCCGAGAGCGCGATCGCCATGCCCTGGCCCTCCGCACCGATGCGGCGGTCGGCGTCGACGGGCACGTCCTCGTAGATCACCTCGCGCACGGTGTCGCAGTGCAACCCCATCTTCCTCTCCGGCGCCCCGAAGGTGATGCCCTCGGCGTCGGCCGGCACGACGAGGCAGGACAGGCCCTTGCCGCCGTCGTCGGAGGTGCGCGCGAAGGTCGTGTAGTAGTCGGCATGGCCGGCGTGGCTGATCCACGCCTTGCGACCACGGAGCCGGTATGCCGTGGGGTCGCCCTGGGTGCCGCCCTCGCCCGTGGCGCGGGTCGTCATCGAGGCGATGTCCGAGCCGGCGAGGGGCTCGGAGAGGCAGTAGGCACCGAGCTGGTCCCCGGAGAGCATGCCGGGGAGGAGGGCCGCCTGCTGCGCCGGGGTGCCGAAGGTGCTCACGGGGTAGGCGGTGAGCGAGTGCACGGACACCCCTACCGCGACGCTCATCCAGGCCGAGGCGATCTCCTCGACGACCTGGAGGTAGACCTCGTAGGGCTGGGCGTAGCCGCCGAACTCCTCGGGGTGGGGGAGGGAGAGCAGCCCCGCGGCGCCCAGCGTGCGGAACACCTCGGTGGGGAAGGACTCGTCGGTGGCCGCGGCTCGTTCGGCCTCGTCGACCTTCGGACGCAGCTCCTTGTCGCAGATCTCACGGGTCAGGTCGATGAGGTCCTGACCTTCCTCGGTCGGCATGAGCCTGGTTGCTGGCATGACCGCAGCGTACGAGATGGCAGGGCGCGCGCCGCGGTCAGAGGATGACCACCCCGGCTCTCAGTGCCTGGGCAGCTGGTGGTGGGTCGGCTCCACGTCGGGGTCACGCAGGTGCGTGAGGGTGGGTCGCTTGGCCTCGAGGAGGTCGCCGGAGGACTGTCCACGAAGCCGTCGCTGCACCCACGGACCGGCGTGGGTGCGCGCCCAGGTGAGGTGGCCCCGCAGCTCCTCGGATCGAGCCGCCCGATCGGCCGCGGGGAGGGGAGTGGTCCAGTCCGCGAGGTCGGTCCGGTGGCCTAGCGCGGTCAGGGCAGCCAGGGCGACCCTGCGGTGCCCCTCGGTGGTGAGGTGGATCCGGTCATCGGACCACATCCGCCAGTCACGCAGCGCCGCCATGCCCCACAGGTTGACGACGCGGCAGCCGTGGCGCTGCGCGATGCTGAAGATGTTGGCGGTGTGAACGGCGTGCCGGCCGCGCAGGGCCTTGAACAGCCCGGCATCGCGGGTGTCGGTGGGGGTGGCCAGCAGCACGTCGGCGCCGGAGTGCCGGATGCGGACCACGGCCGCCTCGAGGCGATCGGCCAGCGCGTCCAGGTCGACGCTCGGTCGGAGGAGGTCGTTGCCGCCACCGACCATCGAGACCAGGCCAGGTGACATCGACATCGCCGCGTCGAGCTGCGGACCCACCACGTCCTCGAGCTTGCGGCCGCGCACCGCGAGGTTGGCGTAGGAGAACGGCAGGTGCTCGGCCTCCGCGGCCGCGTCGAGGTGGACGGCCAGGCGGTCGGCCCACCCCACGTAGGCGTCGGGGACCACCGGGTCGGGGTCGGACATGCCTTCGGTGAAGGAGTCGCCGATCGCGACGTATCGCGTCCAGACCCGACGGTCGGGGGCATGCGGGGTCATGGGAGCCTCCAGTCGACAGGGCTGGCACCCTGGGCGGCCAGCAGGTCGTCGGCGCGGCTGAACGGCCGCGAGCCGAAGAAGCCGCCGTGGGCCGAGAGCGGGCTGGGGTGGGCGGACTCGATGAACGGGATGCCTTGTGGCTGAAGGGTCTTCGTCAGGGAACGCGCATCGCGGCCCCAGAGGATCGCGACGAGCGGCCCACCGCGCGCGACCAGGGCCTCGATGGCGGCGCCGGTGATCTCCTCCCAGCCGCGCCCCCGGTGGCTCGCGGGGGTGCCCGGGCGCACGGTCAGCACCCGGTTGAGCAGCAGGACGCCCTGCTCCGTCCACGGGGTGAGGTCGCCGCTCGTGGGGGTGGGGAGCCCGAGGTCGTCGGTGAGCTCGCGGAAGATGTTGGCCAGGCTGCGGGGGACCGGCTTCACGTCAGGTGCCACGGAGAACGAGAGCCCGACGGCGTGACCGGGCGTCGGGTAGGGGTCCTGACCGAGGACCAGGACGCGCACGGCATCCAGCGGCTGCTCGAAGGCGCGCAGCACGTGGGGACCCTCGGGGAGGTAGCCGTGCCCGGCGGCGACCTCGGAGCGCAGGAACACGCCGAGCGCCGCCAGCGTCGCCTCGACGGGCCCCAGCGCAGGGGCCCACGAGGGGTGGACCAGCTCGTGCAGCGGGCGCGCAGAAACGGGGGCGGACATCGACCCCACGGTAGTACCCCCGCACCCCCCTCCGACCTCCCCGACGTCGTCTGTCGAGAAGCGGCGACACGCCGTGGTTCGCCGCCCGAGCCGACGTTCTGGCAGACGAGGTGGGGGAGCAGTCAGCAGAAGATGGCGCCGATGTCGTCCAGGCGCGCGGGGACGAGGCGGAACCAGGCCCAGGTGCCGCGCTTCTCTCGCTCGAGCAGGCCGGCCTCGACGAGCACCTTGAGGTGGTGGGAGACGGTCGGCTGGGCGAGCCCGACGAGGTCGGTGAGGTCGCACACGCAGGCCTCGCCGTCCTCGGCTGCGCGGATGGCGCTGAGCAGCCGAAGCCGCACCGGGTCGGCCACCGCCTTGAGCAGGGCGGCACTGCGCTCCGCGTCGGCGCGGCCGAGGCCACCCTTGACCCCGATGCCGCAGCATGCGGTCGTGGCGCTCGGGACCGAGGCGAGGGCGGGCTCACGGGTCGGCATGGCGCTCCTGGGGATCGATGGACCCCTATATTGACACACATCGATAGAGGTGGCAGCCTCAGCACTGCATCGACGTTTGTCGATGTCCAACCCCAGGAGGCGTCATGACGAAGACACCCACCAGCCCGAGCCGCGTCCAGCTCGCGCTCAACGTGAGCGACCTCGAGGCGAGCATCGCGTTCTACGCGGCGATGTTCGGGGTGCAGCCGCACAAGCGACGACCGGGATATGCCAACTTCGCCATCGCCGAGCCGCCGCTGAAGCTCGTGCTCATCGAGACGAGCGAGGCCACCCGGGGCACAGGCGCCGTCGGCGCCCTGAACCACCTCGGGGTCGAGGTCGCCTCCACCGAGGCGGTCGCCGCTGCCCGCGATCGGTTCACCGATGCCGGTCTGGCGTCCTTCGACGAGCTCGACACCACCTGTTGCTACGCGCTCCAGGACAAGGTGTGGGTGCACGACCCCGCGGGCGCGCCGTGGGAGGTCTACACGGTCAAGGACGAGGACCCGGTGGGAGCCCGACCGGCCACTGCCAGCCTCGAGATCCTCGGTGAGAGCGGGTGCTGCACGTCGACCCCGGCGAGCGAGGGTGACGTCGTGGGCCCGAAGGCGCAGGCCTGCTGCTCGTGAGCGCTCGCCCCTCCGCCTCCACCGATCAGGCCGTGGCCTCGCGGATGTCCACCCTGGACCGGCTCCTGCCGGTGTGGATCGGCCTGGCGATGCTCGTGGGTCTGCTCCTCGGCCGTGCCGTGCCCGGCCTGGGGTCGGCGCTGTCCGCGATCGAGGTCGACGGCGTCAGCCTGCCCATCGCCCTCGGGTTGCTCGTCATGATGTATCCGGTGCTGGCGAAGGTGCGCTACGACCGACTGGACGCCGTCACCCGAGACCGGCGGATGCTCGCCTCCAGCCTCACCCTGAACTGGGTGCTCGGTCCGGCGCTCATGTTCGCTCTCGCCTGGCTGTTCCTCCCGGACCTGCCGGAATACCGCACCGGGCTGATCATCGTCGGGCTCGCGCGCTGCATCGCCATGGTGATCATCTGGAACGACCTGGCGTGTGGCGACCGAGAGGCGGCGGCCGTGCTCGTCGCCATCAACTCCCTCTTCCAGGTCGTGGCGTTCGCCGGACTGGGCTGGTTCTACCTCTCCGTGCTCCCCGGGTGGCTGGGCCTGGAGCAGGCTGCGCTCGACGTGTCGCCGTGGGCCATCGCTGGGTCCGTGCTCATCTTCCTGGGCCTCCCGCTCCTCCTGGGGTTCCTGTCGAGAAAAGTGGGGGAGAAACGTTGGGGGCGAACGGCGTACGAACGGACTTTCCTTCCGCTCATCGGTCCGTGGGCGCTCTACGGCCTGCTCTTCACCATCGTCGTGCTGTTCGCACTGCAGGGCGAGCAGGTGACGAGCCACCCGCTCGACGTCGCGCGCATCGCGGTGCCCCTGCTCGCGTACTTCGCGCTGATGTGGGGCGGCGGGTTCCTGCTCGGGCGCGGGCTCGGCATGAGCTACGAGCGAACGACGACGCTCGCGTTCACCGCCGCGGGCAACAACTTCGAGCTCGCCATCGCGGTGGCGATCGCGACCTTCGGGGTGACCTCGGGGCAGGCGCTCGCCGGAGTGGTCGGTCCGCTCATCGAGGTGCCCGTGCTCGTGGGGCTCGTCTATGTATCCCTCGCCCTGCGAGCGGGGTTCCCTCGTGGCGCCACAGCCTGACCGTCCCAGTGTGCTCTTCGTCTGCGTGCACGACGCCGGCCGGTCGCAGACGGCTGCGGCATGGCTCCTGCGCCTGTCCGGCTGGGCCGTCGAGGTGCGTTCGGCAGGCAGCGCCCCCGCGGCCTCGGTGAACCCCGCCGCGGTCGCCGCCATGCTCGAGGTCGGTGTCGACAAGGGCACCGAGGTGCCCAAGGTGCTCACCCATCCGCCTGGAGATCAGGTCACGGGTGGTGTGCCCGCTCTCGAGCCTGGGCGTCGACCCGAGCACCTGACCCACTCGGGTCACGCCGGGGTCGGCGCCGCACGCGAGCCCGGCGGGGGAGGATGGGTCCCATGACCACCCAGTCCGCCACCGGCATCCCCACACGCACCGGCGCCCCTCGCTGGCACACCGTTTTCTTCGACCTCGACGGGACCCTGGCCGACACCATCCCGCTCATCGTCGCCTCCTACCAGCACGCCTTTCGCACCGTGCTGGGGGAGGAGGTCGAGGACGCCCGGGCCCGCGCCTGGATCGGCCGCCCGCTCCTGGCGGCCCTGCTCGAGGAGTCGCCGACGCACGGCCACGAACTCGACCGCGTCTACCGCGAGTGGAACCTCGCCAACACGGCCGACCTGATCAGACGGTATGCCGGGGTGCCGGACCTGCTCGCAGCGCTCGCCGCTGCAGGTGTCGCGACCGCCGTGGCGACCTCGAAGCGACGCACCACCGCCCAGATCGCCCTCGAGGCCGTGGGCATCGACGGCAGGCTCGACGTGGTCGCCGCGATGGAGGACACCGACCGCCACAAGCCGGATGCCGACCCCTTGTTGCACGCCGCGGCCGCCCTCGGCGTGAACCCGTCCGAATGTGCCTACGTCGGGGATGCCGTGGTCGACGTCCTGGCCGCACAGGCTGCGGGGATGGCTGCCGTCGCGGTCACCTGGGGCGCCGGTGAGCGCGACGCGCTCGTCTCGGCCGATCCGGACGTCGTGGTGGACACGGTCGCCGAGCTCACGGCATACCTGCTGTCGGGGCCCGTGGGACAGGTGTGACTCGTGAGTGTGGTGGGAGTGGCTCTGTCCAGCCGACACGCGGGGGAGCCAGCGGCCGAATGACACGGGTGTCATTTCGCGGCTAGAGTGTGGGCCGCAGCACGCCACACACGAAGGGTCGAGACAACACCGTGAGCGCCGCCTCCGAACAGGTCACCACGCCAGCCCCCGCGACGGGGCTCTCCGAGCGAGACCGCGAGATCATCGCGTTCGAGCGCCAGTGGTGGAAGTACGCCGGATCCAAGGAGACGGCCATCAAGGAGCTCTTCGAGATGAGCTCCATGCGCTACTACCAGGTGCTCAACGCGCTGATCGACCACCCCGCGGCCATGGAGCACGACCCCATGCTCGTCAAGCGGTTGCGCCGGTTGCGGGCCAGTCGCCAGCGCGCCCGATCAGCCCGTCGCCTGGGCATGGAGCCCTGAGCACCGGTTCCCACGAGCAGCGACGCCCGTCCGTGAGGGAAGCCGGACGGGCGTCGTTCTGTCCGGATGCCGGATGCCTGATGCCGGGGTCAGAGTCGCAGCGTGACGAAGTGACCTATTGGTCGATTGTTCACGGGGTGATGCGGGGAGCGTCAGGGGAGGTCGGGGTCGGGGAACTCGACCGGCCAACCCTTCTTGGAGAGCTGGTCGCGCACGCGCCGCAGGTCGTTGTCGCTGGGGTCGGCGTGGGTGAAGGAGCTGATCGCCGCCGCGATGTCGTCGGGACCTGCGGGTGAGACGTCGGCACGGCGCAGGGCCTTGGCGACCTTCTTGACCTCCGAGCGGGTGAGTCGGCGCTCCAGCAGTGCCAGCAACGGCACGTAGTCGTGCTCGGGCACCCCGCCGGGGTATCCCTCGCGGAGCCAGTTGACGATGCGCGCCAGCGCGCTGCCCTCCTTCGGGGGGGCGTCGTCCTCCTCCTCGTCGCCCGCGAGCGGCCAGCCGCCCAGCACGAGCTTCGCGGCGACCCGGCGCATCTGCGTGTCGTCGGGAAGGAGGGAGCGGGCAGCCTTGTCCGAGAGAAGTCCATCTGCGTGCAGGCGTCGCAGCACGTCCAGCGCGCGCTCACCGCCGACCCGCTCCTGGAGCACGGCATACAGGGCGGGCGCCTCACGGTCGGGGACACCGTCGGGGAAGCCCTCACGAATCCACCGCAGGACAGGTCCGGTCAGCTGGGTCATCAGGTGCTCACTTCTTGTCGACGATCGACGGGATGAGGTGCTCGAAGCTCACGGTCTTGCCGAAGCCCGTGGCGACGATCATGACGAGTCCGAGCACCACCGCGCCGACGAGCACGGCGATGAGCAGGAGCGAGAGCGACCGACCCAAGGGGCTCGGACGGTGGTGGATGCTGCCGTCCGCCTCGGCCACGGTGCTCGAGTTGAGCGTGAGCGCCCGCATGGCGAGGGCGTACACGACGGGCAGTCCGGCCCCGAAGAGCAGTCCCGCGAGGAGGACCCGGCCGGCGCCCTGGAGGGCGAGTTCGATGCTGTTCACGTCGTCCTACCTTCAGGGGAGCTTGGTGTCGGTGGGCATGGAGTCGGATGCGCGGGGGTGCTCGCCACCCTTGGGGCGGTCCCA
The DNA here is from genome assembly GCA_039922835.1 of Ornithinibacter sp. Lineage (GTDB taxonomy): Bacteria > Actinomycetota > Actinomycetes > Actinomycetales > Dermatophilaceae > Fodinibacter. The sequence continues at coordinate 17,339 of JBDTDY010000312.1, read as the reverse complement.
GTCGTCGTTGACGTTGTCGGCGCTGACGTGTGCGGCGCGGGAGCGGATGTACATCCACGTGGAGAGTGCGACGAGGATGACGAAGACGGTGAGTGCTCCGGCGACACCGCCGATCGTGTGCCCGATCCACCAGGTCAGCGCGCCGACGAGGGCGGCGATCGGGAAGGTGGTCATCCAGGCGATGACCATCCGGCCGGCGGTGCCCCAGCGCACGTGGGTGCCACGGCCGAGCCCGCCGCCGAGGACGGAGCCCGTCGCCACGTGCGTGGTGGAGAGCGCGAATCCGAGGTGGCTCGAGGCGAGGAGCACAGCAGCGGTGGCTCCGTCACTCGACATGCCCTGACGCGGCGTGATGTCGACCAGGCCCTTGCCCAGGGTGCGGATGATCCGCCACCCGCCGAGGTAGGTGCCCGCCGCGATTGCCGTGGCCGCGGTCACCTTGACCCAGATCGGCACGGCATCCGTGCGGTCCCAGTGGCCGCTCGCGATGAGGGCGAGGGTCATCACGCCCATGGTCTTCTGCGCGTCGTTGGTGCCGTGGGCGACGGAGACGAGCGAGGCGCTGCCGATCTGGCCCCAGCGGAAGTGGCGCTCCTGAAGCTGGTACATCACTGAATTCGTGATCTTGTGCACCAGCCAGCAGCCGATCATCGCCACGAGGAGGGCGACGAACGGTGCGAGCAGGGAAGGCAGCAGGATCTTGCCGACCACACCGTCGAGCTTGGTGCCGTCGCCGGTCCACTTCACCCCACCCAGGCCCAGACCCGCGGCGCCGGCTCCGGTGAGCCCGCCGAGCAGTGCGTGCGAGGAGCTGGAGGGCAGGCCGAGCAGCCAGGTGAAGAGGTTCCACAAGATGCCACCGACCAGACCCGCCAGCACGATGAGGAGCAGACCCTCACCGCCGTCGGAGAGGAGCTCGGGGCGCGGGGCGCCGGAGGAGTCCTGCAGGTCGATCACCGCGTTTGACACGGTGAGCGCGACCTCCACGGACAGGAACGCGCCCACGAGGTTCAAAACGGCCGAGAGGCCGACTGCGACCTTGGGCTTCAGGGCCCCGGTCGAGATCGACGCAGCCATCGCGTTCGCCGTGTCGTGAAAGCCGTTGGTGAAGTCGAAGGCCAGTGCCGTCACGATCACGAGCACGAGGATGAGGGTTGCTGCGTCCACGATGCCCAAGTGTGGGGGTGAGAGCCCCACTTCGCCAACGTGATGGCTCGTGTTCACCTGTTGTTCACCCGCGGCGAGGGCCGACATCGCGGCCCGGATCTGCGACGATCAGCCGATGGCCGATCTCGACTGGAGCACGCCGGATGGCCTCGCCGCCATCGCGGACCACCTCGCTGAGCGCATCGACGGGTGGCGACAACCCGCCGCACACGCCGTGGGACTCAGCCCGGCGACGTCCTCCCCGGAGTGGGTGTTCGAGCACGTCAACGTGCCGGGTGGGCGCCACGCGCTGCCAGCGGTGGTGCTCGCCACGCTGCTGGGGCACGACGGGAGCACGGCCACGCTGCCGCTCTCACGCCAGGAGCTGGTGGCGGCGGTGACGTCATTGGAGCCCGCAGAGGCCTGCACGTCGCTGGAGCACCCTAACCTCGCGGCGTGGCGCACGGTGCTCGCCGAGCTCGACGGGAACCCGGCGCGCGAGGCCGTCGCGATCTTCGTCGCGGACCTGCACGACCCCGTGGCATCGGAGGCGGACGGGTCGATGCGCGCCACCTTCGAGGGCCACGCCCCCGACCTGCGCGCCTGAACGGCGACCCCGCCCGGTCCTGCGATCCCCTGCACCCAGCCCGGGAGGATCGCCGCGCCGTTTGCACTCTCCCCCCGAGAGTGCCAATAATGGCATTGGCACTCTCACCATGAGAGTGACAAACCTGACCGGTCCGGTGAGGTCCGGCTGCCCCGGCGACATGAGCCGACGGCATCCGGTCCGTCCGTCGCGGGCGCCGCCCGGTCCTCAACTTCGTTTTGCGTGGGAGGAACCACCCGCATGGCCAAGATCATCGCTTTCGATGAAGAGGCACGCCGCGGTCTCGAGCGGGGAATGAACATCCTCGCCGACGCCGTGCGCGTCACACTCGGCCCCAAGGGCCGCAACGTCGTGTTGGAGAAGAAGTGGGGCGCTCCCACGATCACCAACGACGGTGTCTCGATCGCCAAGGAGATCGAGCTCGAAGACCCGTACGAGAAGATCGGCGCCGAGCTCGTCAAGGAGGTCGCCAAGAAGACCGATGACGTCGCCGGTGACGGCACCACCACCGCGACCGTCCTCGCCCAGGCCCTCGTCAAGGAGGGTCTGCGCAACGTCGCGGCCGGAGCCAACCCGATGGCGCTCAAGCGTGGCATCGAGAAGGCCGTCGCGGCCGTCTCCGCCGAGCTTCTCGCCAATGCCAAGGACGTCGAGACCAAGGAGCAGATCGCTGCCACGGCCTCGATCTCCGCTGCTGACCCCCAGATCGGCGAGATGATCGCCGAGGCCATGGACAAGGTCGGCAAGGAGGGTGTCATCACCGTCGAGGAGAGCAACACCTTCGGCCTGGAGCTCGAGCTCACCGAGGGCATGCGCTTCGACAAGGGCTACATCAGCCACTACTTCGTCACCGACACCGAGCGCATGGAGGCCGTGCTCGAGGACGCCTACGTCCTCATCGCGAACTCCAAGATCGGCTCCATCAAGGACCTGCTGCCGCTGCTCGAGAAGGTCATGCAGTCCGGCAAGCCGCTCCTGATCATCTCCGAGGACGTCGACGGCGAGGCGTTGTCCACGCTCGTCGTCAACAAGATCCGTGGCACGTTCAAGTCGGTCGCCGTCAAGGCTCCCGGCTTCGGCGACCGCCGCAAGGCGATGCTCGCCGACATCGCCATCCTCACCGGTGGCCAGGTCATCTCCGAGGAGGTCGGGCTCAAGCTCGACACCGCCGAGCTGGACCTGCTCGGTCGCGCCCGCAAGGTCGTCGTGACCAAGGACGAGACCACCATCGTCGAGGGTGCGGGCGACCAGGACCAGATCACCGGTCGGGTCAACCAGATCCGCGCCGAGATCGAGAAGTCGGACTCCGACTACGACCGCGAGAAGCTCCAGGAGCGCCTCGCCAAGCTCGCCGGCGGCGTGGCCGTCATCAAGGCGGGCGCGGCCACCGAGGTCGAGCTCAAGGAGCGCAAGCACCGCATCGAGGATGCCGTGCGCAACGCCAAGGCGGCCGTCGAGGAGGGCATCGTCGCCGGAGGCGGCGTGGCACTGCTGCAGGCCGGCAAGGCGGCGTTCGCCAAGCTCGAGCTCACCGGTGACGAGGCAACGGGTGCGAACATCGTGCGCGTGGCCCTGGAGGCCCCGCTCAAGCAGATCGCGATCAACGCCGGTCTCGAGGGTGGAGTCGTCGCGGAGAAGGTCAGCAACCTCGAGTCCGGTTGGGGCCTGAACGCCGCGACCGGCGAGTACGTCGACCTCATCGCGGCCGGGATCATCGACCCCGCCAAGGTGACTCGCTCGGCACTGCAGAACGCTGCGTCGATCGCGGCGCTGTTCCTCACCACCGAGGCCGTCATCGCCGACAAGCCGGAGAAGTCCGCACCGGCCATGCCCGGTGGCGACGACATGGGCGGCATGGGGTTCTGAGCCGCGCGGGCTCCTGAGCCCAACGCGTCACACCTGCGCAGCACCACGAAGGGCGGTCCCGGCTCACGCCGGGGCCGCCCTTCGGCGTGCGCCGTTCACGCGTGTGGGCGAGCCGGTCAGCCCATCCGCAGAAGACGGCGGTGGTCCTCCGGGCGGCGCATCGAGCGCACGAGGCGGATCCCGGTGCCCACCCACAGGGCCAGCAGCGCCAGCACACCTGTGGCGACGACGGCCCACCACCATCCCGGTGGGCCCCCCGAGCAGGTCTGCCAGGTGCTGCCGACGGCGTCGGACCCCTCCGAGCACGACTCGCTCCAGCCCACCCCCCCGAGGCCCGTCACGGTGACGATGAGGAACGGCGCACCGAGGATGCCGTAGGCGAGCAGGGCGAGCGCCTTCTCACCGGCTGACCAGCGTGCCGAGAAGAGCACCAGCACCGAGCCGATGAGCCAGGGCAGCGGTGCGACCGGGAGCAGCACCAGGCTCACGCAGCACAGGATCGAGGCCACGAGCAGGCCGAGGGTGAGCATCTCCAGCCGTGGCCGCGCCGGTGCGCCGGCACCTGCCTCACCGGGGTCGGACGGTGCCGGCGTGGGCCCGGCATACCCGCTCGCCTCGGCGACGAGCCGCTCGGGCGGTCCGAGGGTGTCGAGCACGCGGCCCAGCGCCCGGTCACTGCCGTCGGTCTCCGCACGGGCCTCGTTCAGGTGTTCCTCGACCTCGGCTCGCAGCACGGCGCGGCGCTCGTCCGGCAGCACGGCGGATGCCGCGTCGAGTCGCTGGAGGTAGTCCTGTGCGAGGGGGTGGTCCGCAGCGGTCATGCCCGTTCCCTCCTGTCGCGCGGTGGTGCTGATGCGGGCCGAGTGTATCGACGGCCACCGGTGCGTAAAGGCGCACCCGCGGGGTCTGCCGCGTGGTGCGTGTCGAAGGTTGCGGCGCGCGTGTGGAACATGCACCTTCCCCCCGTCGTTCGCGTGGCAGGAGGTTCACTGGCTATCGACCGGTGCACCCCGTTGCCCCTGCCTGCATTCGGAAGGACCCCCATGACGCTCACTGACACCACGTCAGCCTCGACACGCCCGCGCCTCGCGGCCGCACGGGTCGAGGGGCTGACGAAGGTCTACGGCGCCGGGGACACCCGGGTCACGGCCCTGGACGACGTCAGCCTGGACCTGTATGCCGGGGAGTTCACGGCGATCATGGGCAAGTCGGGCTCGGGCAAGTCGACGTTGATGCACTGTGCCGCCGGGCTGGACGACGCGAGCTCCGGCCGCGTCTACCTCGGCGACGTCGACCTCACCATGCTGAAGGAGCGCGACCTCACCGAGCTGCGTCGGGACCGCATCGGCTTCGTCTTCCAGGCCTTCAACCTCGTGCCCACGCTCACGGCGGAGGAGAACATCACCCTGCCGTCGGCGATCGCGGGTCGCGAGCCCGACCGGGCGTGGTTCGACGAGGTCGTGGACACCATCGGTCTGCGCGACCGCCTCGGGCACCGCCCCGGTGAGCTGTCGGGAGGACAACAGCAGCGGGTGGCGTGCGCGCGGGCCCTCGTGGGGCGTCCTGACATCGTGTTCGCCGACGAGCCCACGGGAAACCTCGACTCGACGTCGGGGGCTGAGGTGCTCGGGTTCCTTCGGCGCGTCGTCGACACGCACGGTCAGACCGTGGTCATGGTGACGCACGACCCCGGCGCTGCGAGCTGGACCGACCGGGTGGTCTTCCTCGAGGACGGCCACGTCGTCGACGAGCTGCGCTCCCCGACACCGGAGCGGGTGCTGGAGCGGATGTCGCGCCTGGGGACCGCCGCCGGGCCGACAGGATGATCCGCGCGACCTGGCGCAGTGTCTTCGCACGCAAGCTGCGGCTCTTCCTCAGTGCCTTCGCCGTCATCCTCGGCGTCGCCTTCGTCGCCGGGTCCTACATCTTCACCGACACCCTCGACAAGGCGTTCACGGGGCTGACGAGCGGCGCCGTGGGCGACGTCGTCGTGCAGGCCGGCTCGGACTCCGGGTCCGGTGGTGGGGGCGGCCTCAGCGCGCGCACCCTCCCCGGCTCCCTCGTCGAGACCCTGGCCGCCGTGCCCGGTGCTGCGCGAGCCGACGGTCGGATCACCGACTTCGGCACCTACGTCGTGGCGGCGGACGGCAAGCTCATCGGTGGCGTCGGGCCTCCCGGCATCGCGGTGAACCACAGCATGGGCCCGGCAGCCAACGGTGCGGAACCCGCCACCCTGGTGAGTGGTCGCTGGCCCGGCGCCGGCGAGGTCGTGCTCGACCCCTCGACCGCGAAGAAGTCCGGCTACCGACTCGGTGAGGCCATCGCGGTCATCACCTCCTCCGAGCAGCCGCGCGTGAAGGCGACGTTGGTCGGCACGGCATCCTTCGGCGGGTCCTCGCTGGTCGGGGCGAGCGTCGTCATGTTCGACACCGCCGACGCGCAGCGCATCTACGCCGGTGGGAAGAACGAGTTCTCGGCGATCTGGGTCACGGCCGACCCGGGCACCTCCCAGGCCGAGCTGCGTGACGCCGTGCAGAAGGTGCTGCCCAAGGGCACCCGCGCGCAGACCGGCGACGCCATCTCGGCCAAGGCGGCATCCCGCATCGACACCGCTCTCTCCTTCGTCACCACGTTCCTGCTCGTCTTCGCGGGGGTCGCCCTGACCGTGGGGGCGTTCCTCATCGTCAACACCTTCTCGATCCTGGTGGCCCAGAGCAGCCGAGAGCTCGCGCTGCTGCGCGCCATCGGTGCGAGCCGCCGGCAGGTGGCGCGCTCGGTGCTCTTCGAGGCCTCGATCGTCGGTCTCGTCGGGTCGGTCATCGGGATCGCCCTCGGTTTCGTCCTCGCGACCGGCATCAAGGTGCTCTTCGGTCGGGTCGGGCTCGACCTCGGCTCGGACTCCCTCGTCCTGCGCCCCCGCACCGTCATCGTCTCCTTGGTGGTGGGGCTCCTGGTCACCCTTGCCGCGGCCTACCTCCCGGCCAGGCGAGCGGGTCGGGTGCCGCCCGTGGCGGCGATGCGCGACGACGTCGCCCTCGCGGAGGGCGGCCTGCGCTGGCGCCTCGTCGTCGGGATCGTGCTCGTCTCGACGGGCGCCGTGGCGATGGCACTCGGCCTCGCCGACGTGGTCCCACAGCCGACCTACGTGCTCGCCGGTGGCATCTTCGGCGTGCTCGTCGGCACCGCGCTCGTCAGCCCGGTGATCGGGCGGCCGGTCCTGGCGGGCCTGGGCTGGGTGTACCGCCGGTTCTTCGGGGCCGTCGGGCTGATGGCCGAGCAGAACGCGCGGCGCAACCCCCGCCGTACCGCTGCCACGGCATCCGCTCTCATGGTCGGTGTCGCCCTGGTGACCCTGATGTCGGTGCTGGGGGCCTCGACGAAGGCGAGTCTGGACAAGGCGCTCGCCGAGGACATCGTCGCGGACTTCGTCGTCTCCAATGCGGTCGGCCAGGCGTTCTCGGCCACGATCGCCGACGGGGTGGAGAAGATCCCGGACGTCGCCGAGGTGGCTCGGGTGCGTGGGGCGCTGGTGCAGGTCGACGGCGACCGGGACTTCGCGACGGGCGTGGACCCTGCCACCGTCACGGCTGTGGCCAAGCCCGTCGTGGTGAGCGGCTCGCTCTCCGCGCTCGACGGCACGACGGTCGCGGTCTCGAAGGCCCTCGCTGCTGAGAAGGGCTTGTCGATCGGCTCGACGCTGACGGTCGGGTATGCCGGTGAGGAGCAGCCGTTCAGGGTCGTCGCCACCTATGAGACCGACACGGTGCTCTCCTCCGGGCTCACCATGTCGCTGGCTGGTTTCGACGCACTCGGAGTGCCGGCGACCGACCGGGCCCTGTACGTCGTCGCCAGGCCCGGTGCCGATCGGGCTGCGGTCGGCAAGGAGATGTCGGCGCTCGTCGCGGACCTCCCGACGGTGACGGTCAACGACCAGGCGGAGTTCGCGGCGCAACAACGTGCGCCGATCGACCAGCTGCTGTTCATCGTCTACGCCCTGCTCGGGCTCGCGGTCGTCATCGCGGTGCTGGGCATCGTCAACACCCTGGCCCTGTCGGTCATCGAGAGGGTGCGGGAGATCGGGTTGTTGCGTGCCGTGGGGCTGAGCCGGCGGCAGCTGCGGACCATGCTGCGGCTGGAGTCGGTGGCGATCGCGCTGCTCGGGGCCGTGCTGGGGGTCGGGCTCGGTCTGCTCTTCGCCGTGGCACTCCAGCGCTCGCTCATCGACGACGGCATCGACGTGCTGTCGATCCCGGTCCTCCAGCTCCTCGGCTTCGTGGCGGTGGCCGGTGTCGTCGGGGTGCTCGCAGCCCTGTGGCCGGGGCGGCGTGCGGCCCGCCTCGACGTGCTCCGCGCGATCGCCACGACCTGAGGGGTGGCCACCCCCGACCTGAGGGGTGGCCACCCCGACGTGAGGGGCGGCCACCCCGACCCGGCACTCAGCGGCGCGCGAGCGCTCGGGTCCTGCCGTCGACGATCTCGGTGACGTGGTCTGCCGAGGCGAGGTGCGCCGTGTCGTGGGTGACCATCACGGTGGTGAGTTGGCGCTCCGTCGTCAGCTGGCGCAGGAGGGCGAGCACTGCCTCGCCGCGAATGCTGTCCAGGGCGCTGGTGGGTTCGTCGACGAGGAGCAGGGAGGGCTGGTTCATCAGCCCGCGCGCGATGGTGACGCGTTGGCGCTGACCACCGGAGAGTTGGTGGGGGCGCTTGTCGGCGTGAGCGCTCAGGCCGACGGCGTCGAGCAGCGACCTGGCCCGGTCGGCGGCGACGCTCAGGTTCTCCCCGCCCAGGTGCGCGACCACGAGGAGCTGGTCGAGTGCCGTGAGGGAGGCCAGCAGGTTCGAGCTCTGGAACACGATGCCGATCTGCTCGCGGCGCACCGCGGCGGTCTCGGCGCGGGTGAGCCGGGCCAGGTCGCGCCCTGCCAGCAGGACGTGGCCTGAGTCGGGGGTGATCAGGGTGGCCGCGACGGCCAGGAGGCTGGACTTGCCGGAGCCGGAGGGACCGACGATCGCGGTGAGCGTGCCCGGCTCCGCGGTGAGCGTGACGTGGTCGAGCGCCGTCAGGCGTCGGTCGCCGTCGGGGTAGGTGAGGGTGATGTCGTCCAGGTGGAGGGTCATCGTGCACTTCCCAGGGCTGTGAGGGGGTCGACGGTGGTGACGGTGCGCAAAGATGCTGCCGTGCCCGCGAGGCCGAGCAGGACCATGACGCCCGCAGGAAGGAGCGCGGTCGACAGGTCGAGCTGGAACGGGACGGCGGTCCCCGCGATCGCGGTGATGACAGCGCCTGCTGCGGTTGCCAGCCCGGCTCCGATGGCGGTGCCCAGCACGAGGAGGGCGAGGGCCTGCCCGAGGGCGTCTCGGAGCAGGTAGCCGGTGGACGCACCGAGGGCCTTGAGGATGGCGATCTCTGCGCTGCGCTGGATGGTCCAGACCGTGAAGAAGGCTCCGATGACCAGGGCGGAGATGGCGAAGAGCAGCAGTCGCATGAGCTGCAGGGAGCCGTTCTCGGAGGTGTAGGACCCGATCGCCGAGAGCGACTGGTGCGGTGTCAGGGTGCGCGTTCCGAGCTGCTGGTCGAGGGCGGCGAGGTCGGCACCGTTCGTCGTGAGGGCGATGAACGTCGCGGAGCCGGGCTCCTGACCGGATGCCGGTGCGTCGGAGGTGGCGGTCCAGATCACCGGTGCGTGGGAGAACTCCTGCGTGCCGGAGACCTCCGTGACGGTGACCGGCCGGCCGGCGAGCTCGATGCGCTCTCCCGCACCGGCGCCCAAGGCCTCCGCAGCCTTCGTCGACAAGGCGACGTGGCCGGTCGTGACGCTGGGGGCCAGCGGGGAACCGGACGGCACGGAGAAGACGGAGACGCCTGCCGAGCGGTCACCGGAAGCGGCCCGGGACATGGAGACCGTGACGGGGTCGGCGGTTCGCACGCCGGGGGCGAGCGCCCAGTCGTGCTGCACCGACGCACCGATCGAGGACTCGGTGAAGGACAGCGTCTGGCCCGCGGCGGGCGCCGAGAACACCAGGTGGTCGGCGTGCAGGTCGGTGATGGCGGAGGTGTTGCCCCGACCCAGGCCCACCGTGAGGCCTGAGAGCAGGACGACGAGCATGGTGATGAGGCTGATGACGGCACCCATGAGGGCGAACCGTCCTCGGGCGAAGCGGAGATCTCTGATGGCGACGAACACGCCGGTTGCTTCCCTTCTCGTGGCCCGGTCCTCGACCATGCGGTGGTGAGCGGGCCGATCCGGGTCGGGCGACGCTGCGGTTGCGGCGTCGACTCCACGCTCTCGTGTCGAGCCCGCACCGGGCATCGAGCGCGAGGACGGCCCCACGCCGCCGAAGGGGGCACCCGTCGCTCCCACTTTCGATGGATGGCGGGGGAAGCGTTCCGCCGTATCGTGGCGCGAGATGACTCACGTCGACGCTCACCAGCCATGCGGGCCGGCGCACTCCTGCGGCCCGGGGCCGGCGCCGGTCTCGTCCGCGCTCGCCTGGGGCCTGCACCTGCTCGTGGTGACGCTGCTGGTCATCGCCGCCGGTCGCAGCGTCGTCGACCAGGGGCCAGGGTGGCCGTGGGTCGTGGTGGGGGCGTCGTCGGTCGGGGTCGTCTACGCACTCGGGGCCCGGATGCCGGTCGGCCTCTCGGCGCCGTCGGTTCGCTGGTGGCTGGCGCTGCTGCTCGCCACCTGGGGGGTGCTCCTGGCCCTGACCCCCGACGCCATCTACCTGGCGTTCGCGTGGTTCTTCCTGCTGCTCCACCTCCTTCCCCGACCTGCTGGCCTGGCAGCGGTCGCCCTCACCACAGCAGCAGCGGTCGCCGGTTTCGCCTGGCACCGTGAGACGTTCACCGCAGCAATGGTGATCGGGCCGGTGCTCGGTGCTGCGGTCGCGATCGCCACCGTGTTCGGCTACCAGGCCGTGCGGGTGGAGTCCGAGCAACGACGGCGGCTCATCGTCGAGCTCGACCGCACCAGGGCGGAACTCGCGACGGCGCAGCACAGGTCGGGGGTGCTCGATGAGCGGGAGCGGCTGGCGCGCGAGATCCACGACACCCTGGCGCAGGGGCTGTCCAGCATCCAACTGCTGCTGCGTGCTGCGGGTCGGTCCCTGGACCCCGAGCGCGGTGTGGACCCGGTCCGTGCCGCCGGTCTGGTCGAGCAGGCCCGTCAGGCCGCGCAGGACGACCTCCTCGAGGCTCGCCGCGTCGTCCGCGCGTTGGCTCCGGCCGACCTCGAGGAATCCACGCTCGCCGCGGCTCTGGAGCGGGTGTGCGACACCGCGTCGGCCCGCACCGGGATGGCAGTGACGTTCCACCTGGTCGGGCAGGCACCGGATCTCGCCACCCCGGTCGAGGTCGCCCTGCTGCGCATCGCACAGGGGGCCCTGGGCAACACCGCGCAGCACTCGGGGGCGACGCGTGCCGATGTGACCCTGACCTGCATGGACGCCGAAGTCACCCTTGACGTCGTCGACGACGGGCGCGGCTTCGACCCCCCGAGCCTCTTCCGGGACCACACCGAGCAGAGTGGGCAGGGCGCGACCGGAGGGTTCGGGCTCCGCTCGATGCGCACGCGGGCAGCTGACGTCGGCGGTGTGCTGAGCGTGGAGTCCCGGGTTGGAGGCGGCACGGCGATCTCGGTGCGCGTCGACACGGAGGTGGCATCCGCGACCGACGACAGCGTCACGAGCCTCGTGGAACAGATCAGGGCGCGGGCCCGGTGAGGAGGATCGCGCTCCTGCTCGCCGACGACCACCCCGTCGTGCGAGCGGGGTTACGGGCCGTGCTGGAGTCGGAGGAGGACATCGTCGTGGTCGACGAGGTCGCCACGGCCGAGGCCGCGATCGAGCGGGCCCGAGCCGGAGACATCGACGTCGTGCTGATGGATCTGCAGTTCGGGACCGGCGTGGGCGGCAGCGCCGCCACACGCGAGATCACCGCGTCGACGAGTGCGCCTCGGGTCATCGTGCTGACCACCTATGACACCGAAGCCGACATCATCGCTGCCGTCGAGGCGGGCGCCTCGGGCTACCTGCTCAAGGACGCACCCCCCGAAGACCTGGTCGCGGCCGTGCGCGCGACGGCTGCGGGGAAGTCGGCGCTGGCACCCGCGATCGCCGGGAGGCTCATCGAGCGGGTGCGCACCCCGAGCACCTCGTTGAGCACCCGCGAGACCGAGGTTCTCACGCTGGTGGCCGAGGGCCTGTCGAACCACCAGATCGCGCAGCGGCTCTTCGTCTCCCAGGCCACCATCAAGTCCCACCTGGTGCACATCTTCACCAAGCTCGACGCGGACTCCCGCACGGCGGCAGTCGCCACCGCCATCCAGCGCGGTCTCATCCGCCGGGCCTGATCGCCGCGCGCGGCCCGATCGCCGCTGCTGCTCGAGACGGTGCCCCGCCCGAGTCGGGGCCCTCAGGTGAAGAGGCGGACCGCCTGGGCCTCTGTCTCGGCATACTGGCTCCCTGCGGTCGACAGCACCTGGCCGATGGAGTCCAAGGAGGTGCGCACCTGCTGCTGGGTGCCGCGCCACTGCGTCACGACGCCCTGGAACTGTGTCGACGCCGTGCCGGTCCACGCGTCCTGCAAGCCGGTGAGCCGCGCCATCATGATGCCGACCTGACCCTCGATCTCCGAGGAGATGCGAGCGATGTCCCCTGCCGCTGCGGCGATGCGGTCGGTGTCGACCTGGAACTGTGCTGCCATGGCAGACCCCCTTGTCGTGGCCCGTCCCGATGGCGGGCCTTCGCCCCACCCTAGGTCGGCGCGCGACTCCTCCCGCCGAGTTTTCCACAGGCACGGGTGTCGGCGGCCGAGCGCACCCCGCACCTACGATGCAGGCGTGGCCATCCTCATCGACCCTCCTCGCGCCGAGGCTCACGATCGCCGATGGTCCCACCTCGTCAGCGACACCAGCCTCGCCGAGCTGCACGACTTCGCCACGTCCTGCGGGATGCCGCGTCGGGCCTTCGAGGGCGACCACTACGACGTCCCCGAGGAGCGGTATGCCGATGTCGTGGCTGCCGGTGCCACCCCCACTCCACCTCGCGCGCTGCTCCGCGCGTTGCAGGAGAGCGGCCTTCGCATGCAGAAGCGCCGTGGGGACACGGGAGTTGCGCGAGTGCTTCGGGTGCCCTTCCCCGACGGCACCTCCGCCGACGTCGACCTCATCCGGTCCCAGCGAGAGGCCGACCCGGCCAGGGTGCTCGCGGCGATGGCCTTCGTGCGAGACCGGGAGGGGCACTTCGCGGTGGTCCATTCCGTCAGACGGGGTGAGTGGGGAGCCCCAGGTGGGTGGCGCGAGGTGGGGGAGTCGGTGCGCGCCAACGCTGTTCGAGAGGTGCGCGAGGAGACCGGGCTCGTCGTCCGGGAGGACGCGCTGGTCGCGCGCGGTTATGAACGGTTCCGGCAGCGCTCCGGTGGAACGGGGATGTGGGCACCGGGCCTGGACCTCCTGCAGGTCTACGACGTGTCCCTGCCGGTGGTCCGCCCCGCCCTCAGCGCAGAGCTGGATGACACGTCCGACCGGCGTTGGGTCACCTGGTCGGAGCTGGGCGAGCTGTGCGGGGACCTCTTCTGGTGGCCGTTGGCCGAGGCGTTGTTCAACCCTCCAGCCTGGTGACCTCGCGTGCGAGGTTCTCCTTCGCACGTGACTCCCACTCCCGCCTCGCGTGAGCCGTGAGGTAGACGTGCTCTCGAGTGAGGAACGTCCGCAGGACCGCGGTGCGGGCCACCGCGTAGTCGCCAGGCGCCACCCGCGCGAACTCGGCGCGAACCTGCTCGCAGTATTCGTCGAAACGGGCCACGGGCGCGCCCAGGACCCAGAGGTCGGCGTCGTGGAAGACCAGCCGCTCCTCGCCGACCCCGCTCTCGCCCCCGGCGACGTCGTGGTCCACGGTGTCGAGGACCACCGTGCAGACCCGCGCGACGACCGCGACGCCGACACCGAGCCGCCCCAGCTCCTCCCGCGCGAGGTCGGCGCTCGCCTGCTCGTTCGCCGCGTCGGGTGTGGGGTCGTAGATCGCGTCGTGGAACCACCCCGCCAGGAGCGCGGCCGTGCGAGCGGACCTGTTGCGCAGTTGGCCCCTGGCGCACAACGTGTCGACGGCGGTGAGGACCTCGGTGAGGTGGGTGGGTCCGTGATAGTGCCGGTGGGACTCGTGCCACCTCGAGAGCAGGTCGGCGCCGATGGCATCGACCACCGCCGACGCCGCGTCCGGGGCTGCGAGCGCGCAGACGGCGCGCCACCGTCGAGTCAACGGGTCCATTGAGCCACTCTCGCAGAGCCCTTCCCCGACGTCACTCAGCCGGACGGCTTCGCTCGTAGGCCTTGGCGTAGAGGCTTCCCGTGGCCAGCAGCAGCAGCCCGGTGGCAATGAACGCCACCGACCGCACGAGGCCACTCAGTGCCGCGAGGTCGTAGAGGAAGAGCTTGGCGACACTGATCGCACTCAGGAGCAGGCCACTGCGCAGCCTGAGCTCGGCGTCGCTGGAGCGGCCGAGGGCGTGAAGGAGCAGCCACGTGGCGGCGCACATCCAGGTCACCGTCGCGGCGGCCTGGCCCGTGGTGAACCCCAGGTCCGGGTCGTCGAGGCGCACCCCGACGTCGGTGCCCAGCGCGACGACACCCGTGGCTGACGCCGCGAGACCTACGACCCACGAGGCCACGGTGACACCCGCCCGAAGCTCCTTCGGGATGCCGCGGACGTTGGCGCAGGCCCAGAGCCCGACCGCCACGAGGGCGCCGGCCAAGAGGCTGTCGAGGAGGGCCACGACGGTGTCGTGTCGCCCCGCGGAGACCGCGGTGAGCAGAGCTGCCGGGTGCTCGGCCCATGCCAGCAGCGCGACGACCGAGGACCCTGCGGCGAGAGCAAGGGAGCGGCCCGAGTGCGTGGTGCCCGCCACCGTGAGCTGTCCGATGGCGAGGACGAGGAGACCGGTCCCGATGAAGCGGTCCGGCGCCCCGGACATTACGGCCAGCACCGCAGCAACCGTGCCGGACCCACCCGCGGTCATCGTGAGGTGACCAGCCAACGGGCCGACGGGGGACCGGGACATCACTGTCGCGGCGACGAGCAGCGCGCCGGCGGTCAGGGCGAGGACCGAGGTCCGCCCGGGGGATGGCAACCCGGCGGTGGTGGCGAGCAGTCCCACGACGAGGAGCCCGAGCGCGACGGACGCCGGGACGTCGGTCGGGTGGCGTCGCACCGCCAGCGCGGAGGTGGCGACCGTGGCCAGGACGAGGACGGCTGCGACGCCGAGGTGGCCCCACGCGTCAACACCGCCGCGGGCGGAGACCGCCGCGCCGGTGAGCAGGGAGAGGGTCACCGGGACCGTGCGGGCCAGGGTGAGGGTGGGCCAGGACCGCTTGCCCGCGGCATACCAGCCGGTGAGGCACAGGACTGCGAGGAACGCGGAGACCACCCAGCCGAAATCCGCGGCGACGAACGGCGCGAGGACTGCTGCGCCCAGGAGCAGGACGACGGCCAGCAGCTCGCTCTGCCAGCGGCGAGCCAGGTGCAGACCGGCGGCAGCCACGATGGCGGCGAGCGCCAGGCCCGGCACCGGGCCGATCCAGCCATAGCCCACCGTCACGGCCACGACGTCGAGGTAGGCCGCGGTGACGCCAGTGGCGACGAGGGCGACGGGCGCACTCCCGACAGCCCCGGTGCGCGCGTCCGACTCAGCGCCCCGCACCCCGAGCGCCACGAGGACGGCAGCGAGGGCCGCGCCCGCCGTGACCCTCATGCCCGGCCCGAACCATCCGTTCTGGGCGGCGATCACCAGGAGCATCGCGACACCCGCCATCGTCACCACCGCACCGGTCAGCGCGAGGGCCTTGGTCACCGCACCCTCGCGGCTCCACCACGGCTCGCGCGGTGCGAGGGGGCCACCGATCGGAGGAACGGCCGCAGGGCGTGTTGCCGCCTGGCCCGTCCAGGCAGGTGCCGAGGCACCCGGCGGCACCGGACGGGGCGCCCCCGGGGACGTGAGCGGAGCGGCGCTCGCGGAAGCGCCCGCGGATGCCGGGGTGGCAGCCGGGGTGACCATCGGGGTCGTGCGAGGGGGAACGGCTGGCGTGGCGCGCTCGAGCTCGGCCCGCAACCGCGCGAGGCCGTTGCCCACGGCATACATCTGGGTCATGGCGTCGGCGAAGTCAGACTCGAGATCGCGCACTGCACTGGTCTGGTCCATATGTGCAGCATGGCGCAGACCGTCATGAGCCGCGTGAGCCCACCTACTCACGTGGCTGCCCAGGCCCGGTCCTCGGGCTGGTGGAGTGCCGAAGGCAGGTCCTGCAGCACAGGAAACCCGGGTGAGGCAGGGGAGGACATCCCTTGCCTCACCCGGGTTTCGCGGCGTGACCCCGAAAGCCGGGAGGGGTCAGCCGTTCTGGGCAGGCTTGGCCGCGAGGGTGGCGTCGACCTGGATCGAGGCTCCGTCGCGGATCACGGTGAGGGTGACCTTCTGGCCGCTGGTGCGCTCGCGGATCTGGCCCACGAGGGAGAGGGCGGAGTCGACCTGCTCCCCGTTGACGGCGGTGATGACGTCCCCCACCTTCAGGCCGGCCTTCGACGCGGGGGTGTTGTCGCCGACCGAGGTGAGCTTGGCACCGGCGCGGGAAGCGGACCCCTCGGTGGCCGACCCGTCCTCGGGGGTGACCCCGAGGTAGGCGTGGGTCGCGGACCCGGTGTCGATCAGCTGCTTGGAGATCGAGGTCGCCTCGTTGGCGGGGATCGCGAAGCCGATACCGATGCTGCCGGACTGACCGCCCGAGGACGAGCCGAGGGAGGCGATCGAGGAGTTGATCCCGATGAGCTGCCCTGATGCGTTGACCAGCGCGCCCCCGCTGTTGCCGGGGTTGATCGCGGCCGAGGTCTGGATCGCGTTGGTGACGACCGGCTCGGCCTGTGGGCCGGTGGGGTTGCCGAAGGGGTCGGTCTGCCCGCCGCCCTCGCCACGGGTGGTGGTCGGTCGGTTCAGCGCGCTGACGATGCCGGTGGTGACGGTGCCGGCGAGTCCGAGCGGGTTGCCGACCGCCATGACCGGGTCGCCGACCTTGAGGGCGTCGGAGTCACCGATCGCGATGGGCTTCAACCCGCGGGGAGCGTTGGTGATCGTCACGACGGCGAGGTCGGTGGCGGGGTCGGTGCCCCGCACCTGCGCGTCGTAGGTCCGGCCGTCGGCCAGGGTGACGGTGAGCTTCTGGGCGCCGGCGACGACGTGGTTGTTGGTGAGCACGTGACCCGAGTCATCGATGATGACGCCGGACCCCTGTCCGCCGCCCTGGGCGGTGGTCGCGGTGATGGCGACCACGCTCGGTGAGACGGCCGATGCGGTGGTGGACCAGTCCGGTGCCGAGGCGTTCGCCTGCAGCACCGGCGCCGCGTCCGAACCGCGGCCCAGCTGCTGGGAGGACGCGGCGGAGGGGGTCTGCGCGTCTCCGTCCCAGAGCCGGACCGCGGCGACGGTGCCGCCCGAGGACAGGAGGGCGGCGAGCACCGCGACGACCGTCAGTTCCGCGGCGCGGCGAGGACCGGAGGGCGAACGCTTGTCGCGCAGGGGTGGAGTCGGGCCCTGCGGGCCCTGGGTTCCGCCGAACGGGGGGTGGCTCCCGGGCTGGGCCGTCACGGGAGCGGCGGGTGCACCATAGGGAACGGGTCCCGGTGCGCCGGGGGCGCCGCCGCTGGGGGTGTACCACTGGGGTGCGGGGTGCTGGTCG
>JBDTDY010000311.1:0-5996 GCA_039922835.1 Ornithinibacter sp. | reverse complement strand
GCATGGGTGACAACTCCAAGGCGTCGATCATCACGCGCGGCCTGGCCGAGACGATGCGCCTGGGCCTGGCCGTCGGGGGTGAGGCCACGACGTTCTCGGGGCTGGCAGGTGTGGGGGACCTCATCGCTACGTGCATGTCACCGCTCTCGCGCAACCACTCCTTCGGGGTGCGCCTCGGGCAGGGAATGGCGGTCGAGGACCCCGGGCAGGGGCTGGACTCAGCCGTCGCGGCGGGTGCCGCTGCCGCCCACACCGGACGAGTCGCCGTGGTGCTGGCCGACCACCCCGCCCTGCGACCGGAGGAGGTGCGGATCGCCCTTGCCGCGACCGAGCTGCTCGGTGCCGCGGTCATCGCGGACGCGGACCATGACGGGACCGCTCTGCTGACCCTGCCGGGCGGACCCGGCGCCCGAACGGCATTCGGACCGGGCAGCGCCGCGGCTCATGAGCGTCTCGGCCACACGCGCCTCCACCTGGACCTCCCCGGCCTCCTGCGCGACGTCGATGACGCCGCCTCGCTCGCGGCTGCGGTGCGCCTGGGGGTCGGCCCCCACACCGCGCAGGCACTGACCCGCGCTACCCTGCCGGGCATGCAGGCGACGATCCACTCGATGGCCGAGGACGGTTCCGGCTCGGCACTGCTCGATGACGGGGTGGAGGTCGCGCTGCCCGCGGGGTCCGCGGTCTCGGCGGGTCTGCGCCACCTGCGCGTCGGCCAGCGGGTGAGCATCGAGCTGGATGAGGAGGGGCAACGGGCTGTGCGCGTCTGGATCGTGGGGATCGGCCCCGGCGAGTCCATCGCCTGACCTCGGCGGCGACCCGGCCCGCTGCTCGGGTCAGTCGATCTTGTGGACCGCGCCCAGCGCATCCAGCTTTTCTGAGAATCGCTCGTAGCCCCGGTAGATGATGTCGATGCCGTGGACGGTCGACTGACCTTCCGCCGCCAGCGCCGCGATGAGGTAGCTGAAGCCCCCACGCAGGTCGGGCACCGTGATCTCGGCCGGCCGCAACGGCGTGGGGCCCGAGATGACGGCAGAATGGCGAAAGTTCGCCCTGCCGAAGCGGCACGGTGAGCCACCGAGGCACTCCCGATACGTCTGGATCCTGGCACCCATGTCCCGCAGTGCATCCGTGAACCCCAGCCGGTTCTCGTAGACCGTCTCGTGGACGATCGAGAGCCCCTCCGTCTGGGTCAGGGCCACGACGAGCGGCTGTTGCCAGTCGGTCATGAAGCCCGGGTGCACGTCGGTCTCGAGCGCGATCGACCTCAGGGGCCCGCCGGGGTGCCAGAACCGGATGCCGTCGTCATCGACCTCGAAGGCCCCACCGATCCTGCGGAAGACGTTGAGGAAGGTCATCATCGGAAGCTGCTGGGCCCCCCGCACGTAGATGTCGCCCCGGGTGGCCAACGCCGCGCAGGCCCAGGACCCGGCCTCGATCCGGTCGGGAACCGCCAGGTGGTCGAAACCCCCGAGCCGGTCGACCCCCTCGATGCGGATGACCCGGTCGGTCTGCACGGAGATCACGGCCCCCATCTTCTGGAGGATGGCGATCAGGTCCATGATCTCGGGCTCGATGGCGGCACCGCGCAGTGTCGTGGTGCCCTCTGCGCGCACCGCGGTCAGCAGGACCTGCTCGGTCGCGCCCACGCTGGGATACGGGAGGTCGATGTCGGCAGCCCGGAGGCGATGGGGCGCGGTGAGCCGGAGCCCGTCGCGTCGGTGCTCCACTCGGGCCCCGAACGCCGCCAGTACTTCCAGGTGGAAGTCGATCGGACGCTCGCCGATGCTGCAACCGCCCGGGTCGGGGATGAACGCCTCCCCGAGTCGGTGCAGCAGCGGCCCGCAGAAGAGCACGGGCACCCGCGAGGTGCCGGCGTGCGTATCGACCTCGGCGACCTGCGCCTGCTCCAGCCTTCGGGGGTCGAGTACCAGCTCACCGTCACGATCGGTGGAGTCGATGAGGACTCCGTGGAGCTCGAGCAGGCCACTGACCACGCGGACGTCGGAGATCTCGGGCACTCCGCGAAGCCGGCACGGCTCCTCGGCCAGGAGGACCGCGACCATCGCTTTCGACACGAGGTTCTTGGCGCCCCGGACCTCGACCTCACCGACGAGCGGCGCGCCACCGTCGACGATCAACGTGGACGTCATGGGTACAGCCAAACACAACCCTCCCGTGGGGGCGACGCGAGACGCACCACCCCCACGGGACCGGTGGTGTGCAGGTCAGCGACCCGCCGACTTCTTGGCCGGAGCCTTCTTGGCCGCGGCCTTCTTGGCCGCGGCCTTCGCGGGAGCCTTCTTCGCGGACGCTGCCTTCGCGGGCGCCTTCTTCGCAGCCACCGCCTTCGCGGGCGCCTTCTTGGCCGGCGCCGTCTTGGCCGGCGCCGCCTTGGCGGGGGCCTTCTTCGCGGGAGCCTTCTTCGCTGACACGGCCTTCGCGGGTGACGCCTTCGCGGGCGCCTTCTTGGCGGGGGCCTTCTTCGCGGCTGCCGTCGCGGGAGCTGCCTTCGCCGCTGCAGCCTTGGCGGGAGCCTTCTTCGCGGGTGCCGCCTTCGCCGCCGCAGCCTTCGCCGCTGCAGCCTTGGCCGGAGCCTTCTTCGCCGCTGCAGCCGCGGGTGCGGCCTTCACTGCAGTCCCGGCAGCAGCCCGACCCGTGGCCGGAGCAGCCTTGGGAAGCGTGCTCGGCTTCTTCACGTAGGACTTGAACGAGGTGCCGGCGCGGAAGCGCGGCGCCTTCGACTTGGGGATCCGCACGGACGTGCCGGTGCGGGGGTTGCGGCCAGTGCGCGCCGCTCGCTCGACCCGGTCGAAGGTGCCGAAACCGGTGATCGCGACCTTGCCGCCTCGAACCGTCTCGCGGACGATCGTGTCGAGCACCGCTTCGAGTGCGTCGTTGGCGGCCTTCTTGTTGCCGAGCCTCTTCTCGAGCTCCTTGATGAGATCTGCCTTGTTCACAGTCGACCACTCCATCGGGATGGCGTCGGGAGGGACTTCCCCGGCGCAGGTTGTCGTGACCGGCGGGTGCCCGGCCTCACTGTGACGCTATGCCCGCGGGAGGGGTGAGTCCACCAGGCGCGCGGAGTGTTTTTCCATGCCGCACAACGGATTCGACCGAAACCAGGGGTCCATCCAGACCCATCAGTCACACCCGTCACGCCCTCAAGGGCTCCTCAGCCTGCACGGAAAGCGACAGATAGGCTCGTATTCATGTGCAGCACAACGATTCTCACTTATATTCAGGCGGAGATCGTCGGCTTCCACGAGGGGCGGGCACGCTCGAATGCCGTGATGTCACCCTCGTTGCGCAACGTGAGGCTGATGTCGTCGAGCCCCTCCAACAGACGCCACCGGGTGTAGTCGTCGACCTCGAACGCCGCGACGATCTCACCGGCAGTGACGGTGCGCGAGACCAGATCCACCGTCACCGAGGTCCCGGGCTCGTTCTCCAGCAACTTCCACAACAGCTCGACGTCGTCCTGGGAGCACTGGGCCGTGAGGAATCCCTGCTTGCCGCTGTTGCCCCGGAAGATGTCCGCGAACCGGGAGGAGATGACCACCCGGAAGCCGTAGTTCATCAGCGCCCACACGGCGTGCTCGCGCGATGACCCGGTGCCGAAGTCAGGCCCAGCCACCAGCACGGAGCCGCCGGCGAAGTCCGGGTTGTTGAGCACGAAGGTCTCGTCCTGGCGCCAAGCGGCGAAGAGCCCGTCCTCGAAGCCGGTGCGAGTGACCCGCTTGAGGTAGACGGCCGGGATGATCTGGTCGGTGTCGACATTGCTGCGGCGCAGCGGGACCCCGGTGCCCGTGTGGGTGGTGAAGGCTTCCATCAGTTGTTCCCCTCCGGGGCGTTCTCGAGGTCGGCGGGGCTGGACAGGGTGCCTCGCACGGCGGTGGCCGCCGCCACCAGGGGGCTGACGAGGTGGGTCCGCCCGCCCTTGCCCTGACGTCCCTCGAAGTTGCGGTTGGACGTGGAGGCGCTGCGCTCCCCGGGGGCGAGCTGGTCAGGGTTCATTCCCAGGCACATCGAGCACCCGGGGAGGCGCCACTCGGCACCGGCCGCGGTGAACACCTCGTGGAGCCCTTCGCTCTCGGCCTGCAGCCGCACCCGTGCAGACCCCGGCACGACGAGCATGCGCACTCCGTCAGCCACTGTCCTGCCCTTGATGACATCGGCCGCCGCTCGCAGGTCCTCGATCCGGCCGTTGGTGCACGAGCCCAGGAACACCGTGTCCACCGCCACCTCTCGCAGCGGTGTCCCCGCCGCGAGACCCATGTACTCCAGCGCGCGACGCGCTGCGATCTTGTCGTTGTCGTCGGGCATCAGCTCGGGGTCCGGCACGGCCTCCCCGAGCGGGGAGCCCTGCCCAGGGTTGGTCCCCCACGTCACGAACGGGGTGAGTCTCGACGCGTCGAGCACGACCTCGGTGTCGAACTCGGCGCCCTCGTCGGTGCGCAGCTCACTCCAGGAGGCGACCGCGGCATCCCACTCGGCCCCGGAAGGGGCATGGTCACGCCCTCGGAGGTAGTCGAAGGTGGTCTCGTCAGGAGCGACCATGCCCGCGCGCGCACCCGCTTCGATCGACATGTTGCACACCGTCATCCGCGACTCCATCGACAGCGCTCGGATCGCGCTGCCGCGGAACTCGATGACATGGCCCTGCCCGCCTCCCGTGCCGATCTTTGCGATCACCGCGAGCACGATGTCCTTGGCCGTCACGCCCGGTGCGAGGTCACCATCGACGGTGACGGCCATCGTGCGGAAGGGCTTGAGGGGCAGCGACTGGGTCGCGAGGACGTGCTCCACCTCCGAGGTCCCGATGCCGAAGGCGAGAGCCCCGAACGCGCCGTGGGTCGAGGTGTGGCTGTCACCGCAGACGATGGTCATCCCCGGCTGGCTCAGCCCGAGCTGCGGCCCGACGACGTGCACGATCCCCTGCTCGGCATCGCCCATCGGGTAGAGCTTGATGCCGAACTCCTGGCAGTTGCGACGCAGCGTCTCGACCTGGATGCGGCTCACCGGGTCGGTGATCGGGCCCGGGGTCGTCGGGACGTTGTGGTCCTCGGTCGCGAGGGTGAGGTCGGTGCGCCGCACACCGCGATCTGCCAGCCGGAGCCCGTCGAAGGCCTGCGGGCTCGTCACCTCGTGCAGCAGGTGCAGGTCGATGAAGAGAAGATCCGGCTCCCCCTCACCGCGTCGGACGACGTGGGACTCCCACACCTTCTCGGCCAGTGTCGTGGCCATGCTCCACCTCCACGCCGCCCGCTCTGCGGCGGCGGTCCTCGACTCGGGTGCGCAGCGCACCCCATGGCGCGCCATCGCCTCCGTCCGAGATTCGCACGGGGTCGGCTCGCTGGAGGATGCGTCTCAGGCAATGAGACGCTAATATCAGGACATGGACAACACCAGTGGGGTCGGGGTGCTCGACAAGGCGGCGATCGTCCTGTCCGCCCTCGAAGCCGGCCCGTCGACGCTCGCACAGCTCGTGACCGCGACCGGCCTGGCACGGCCGACGGCGCACCGCCTCGCTGTCGCCCTGGAGCACCACCGCCTGGTGACCCGCGACCTGCAGGGTCGGTTCGTCCTCGGCCCACGGCTCGGCGAGCTCGCTGCCGCTGCCGGTGAGGACCGCCTGCTGGCAGCTGCCGGACCCGTCCTCGGCGCCCTGCGCGACCACACCAACGAGAGCGCCCAGCTCTTCCGGAGACAGGGCGAATACCGCGTTTGTGTCTCGGCGGCCGAACGCCCGATCGGCCTGCGGGACTCCATCCCCGTCGGCGCGACACTGTCGATGCGTGCCGGGTCCGCAGCCCAGGTGCTGCTCGCGTGGGAGGAGCCCGACCGCCTCCACCGGGGGCTGCAGGGCTCTGCCTTCACCGCGACCGCACTCTCCGGCGTGCGTCGACGTGGGTGGGCCCAGAGCGTCGGCGAGCGCGAGCCGGGCGTCGCGTCGGTCTCGGCACCGGTGCGCTCACCCTCGGGTCGGGTCATCG
>JBDTDY010000310.1:0-9989 GCA_039922835.1 Ornithinibacter sp. | reverse complement strand
CCCTTGGGGATCTCGATGGTGACGTCGAACTCCACGGCGGACTTCTCCCTCTGCGTTGGTGACCTAGGCTCGGTGCACATTCTGTCGCATCGGGAGGTCAGGCACGAAGGGGGAGCGCGTGAGACGGGTGATTTCCATCCTCGGGGTGCTCCTCCTTGCCGTCACCGGGTATGCCGTGGCGGACGCCCACGACGTCGTTCCCGGCATCCTGACCCTGGACCGACCGGTCGCAGTGCCCACCCCGACGGTCTCCGGCACGCCGGCCCCCGTGATCCTGCCGTCCCCCGCGGCCACCTGGGACGCCATCCTGCAGGGCACCGGTTCCTTGGCGCCCGTGCCGACCGCTGCCGGCCTGGCCACGGCGGTGGCCAAGGCGTCGAAGGACCCTGCTCTGCAGGGTGGGGTCGGCATCAGCATCCGCGACGGGGTGACTGGCGAGGAGCTGTGGGCGCTGGACGCCGACACCCCACGGGTCCCGGCATCGACGGCGAAGGTGCTCAGTGCGCTCGCCGTCGTCGACACCCTCGACCTCGACGCCACGATGAAGACCGCTGTGCTCGCGCCGCCCGGCTCCACCGACCTGGTCCTGGTGGTCGGGGGGGACACCCTGCTGTCCCCGGATGCCGGTGAGCCGGGTTCCGTGGTCGGTCGCGCCGGACTGGGTGACCTGGCGACCCAGGTGGTGGACTCCCTCGCCGCCGGTGGGAAGAAGAAGGTGCGGGTGCGGCTCGACCTCGGCTACGCCCCCGGTCAGCTCGTCCCCACCAGCTGGAACCCCGACGACGTGCGCGAAGGCTTCACCGACCCGGTGGCGATGACCGGGCTCGCGACGCAACGGGCGCGGCCCGGGCGGCCGTCCCCGAGCAATCCCGCGCGCGAGGTGGCTGATGCCTTCACGAAGGCCCTGGCGGCGCGGGGGGTCCCCGCGCAGCTGCTGCCCGAGAAGTCGTGGACCACTCCCGCGCCCGTTGGTGCCCAGCAGCTCGGGGTGGTCGAGTCGGCGACCTACCGCGACGTGCTCGTGCGCGCCCTGGACGTGAGCGACAACGCCCTGATGGAGAACCTCGTGCGCCAGGCCGCCGCCGCGGCGTCCCGGCCCACGACGCACCAGGGGGACAACGCGGCATACGTCATGGAACGGCTGGAGGTGCACGGTGTGCCCCGAAAGGGCCTGCTCCTGAAGGATGCCAGTGGGCTCAGCCCGGGTCAGGCCGTGACTGCGGAGACCCTCTCGGACGTGTTGCGGCTCGCGGTCGCGGACTCCGTGCCCGGATTCCGCGGGGTCATCGCGGACCTCCCGGTGGCCGGACTCTCCGGCACCCTCGCGGGTCGCTTCGACGACAGCGCCACCGGCGACGTCGCCGGGGTGCCGCGCGCCAAGACCGGCACGCTGCGTGCGGGCTCGGCGCTCGCCGGCACCACGGTCGACGCGGACGGCCGCCCGTTGACCTTCGTCGTGCTCGTCGACGACTTCCCGCAGACCTATGGGGGAACGCTGCGTGCCCGCGCCGCGTTGGACCGGATCGTTGCCGCCCTGACCAGGTGCGGCTGCCGCTGATGAGAGGCTGACCGCGTGGGATACGTCGACTGGGAGTTCGCGAAGACCACGGGAAGGGCGTTGGTCTCAGCTGGCCCGACGCTCTCCCGTGACGAGGCCGAGGCGGAGGTCGAGGCGATCCGCTCTGCGGCCCGCGCCGCACGGGAGCCGGTGGCGGCCACTGCCGAGATGCAGACGCCGGACGGCGCCCCCGACGCGCTGGTCGTCGACCGGGCCACCTGGATCGGACTGAACACGGACTCGATGGGCGCGATGCTCGACCCGGCGTTCGAGCGCATCATGGCCGGGCGCGAGCAGCAGCCGAATGCCGCAGTGCAGGCCATCGGGTCCAAGGTGACCGGCGCCGAGGCCGGTGCGCTGCTGGCCTTCATGGCGAGCAAGGTGCTGGGCCAGTACGACCTCGCCCCGGGCGGCACGCCGCGGCTGATGCTCGTCGCGCCCAACCTGGTCGCCGTGGCCACCGACCTCGGTGTCGATCGGGACGACTTCCGCGCCTGGGTGTGCATGCACGAGGAGACCCACCGGGTTCAGTTCACGGCCACACCCTGGCTGCGCGACCACCTGGTCGAGCAGGCCCGCTCCCTCGCGGTTGACCTCGCGCCGGACCAGGAGGGGCTGGGCGACCTGGCGACCCGTGTCATGGAGAAGCTGCCCGACCTGTTCAAGGAGGGCAGCACCGGTCTCGCCGACCTCATCACGACGCCGGAGCAGCGGGAGAAGATGGCCCAGATGACCGCGGTGATGTCGCTGCTGGAGGGTCACGCCGACGTGGTCATGGATGACGTTGGTCCCGCCCACATCCCGACGGTCGCGCACATCCGCACGAGGTTCACCGCCCGTCGCAAGGGCGCCGGCGCACCAGACCGGCTGCTCCGCCGACTGCTCGGCCTGGAGGCGAAGATGCGTCAGTACCGCGACGGCGCCGTGTTCGTGCGTGGGGTTCAGGACGCGGTGGGGGTCACGGGCTTCAACGCGGTCTGGGACTCACCGGACACCCTTCCGCTCCCGCAGGAGATCGCCGATCCCGCCTCCTGGGTGCGGCGGGTCCACGGCTGAGGGTGGACAGGCCCTGGGGGAGCCCCGATGCGGCCACGGCGGCGGTGCGCCTCGCAGTGCGCCGTGTCCTGAGCGACTGCTCACCCGGGGACCTGGTGCTCGTCGCGTGCAGCGGTGGGGCAGACTCCCGCGCCCTGGCGCACGCCCTCGCTGTCGAGGCGCCTGTGCAGGGCCTTCGAGCCGGCGCAGTGACCGTCGACCACGGCATCCGTGCCGAGTCCGCCAGTGAGGCGGCCGTCGTGGCGGCCGACCTCGCGGCGGATGGCCTGGACCCCGTGGACGTCGTGCCGGTCGAGGTCGTCGCCGGGCCTGCCGGGCTGGAGGCAGCGGCCCGGGACGCGCGCTACGCCGCGCTGGACGAGGCGGCAGTGCGACACGGCGCCGTGATGGTGCTGCTCGGGCACACCCTCGACGACCAGGCCGAGCAGGTGCTGCTCGGCCTCGCCCGTGGCTCCGGGGCGCGGTCGCTGTCCGGGATGCCGGCCGCGCGCGGTCTCTACAGACGACCCCTCCTCGCGGTGACCCACGCCCGGACGAGGGCGTCGTGCGAGCAGCAGGGGCTGCGGGTCGTCGAGGACCCGATGAACCGAGATGTGGCATTCGCCCGGGTGCGGGCGCGGCACCTGCTGCTCGACCTGGAGGAGCTGCTCGGCCCGGGTGTCGTGGCGGGCCTGGCGCGCAGCGCCTCCCTGCTGCGCGAGGACGCCGACCACCTGGACGGCCTCGCCGCCGCCGAGGTCGACGCCCTGGGGGGGGGGGCCCTGGCCCGTCGAGGTCCTCGCGGCGATCCCCGTGGCCGTCCGCTCCCGGGTCTGGCGCAGGGTGCTCCTCGGCGCCGGGGTGCCCGCGGGCTCGCTGGGCTCTCGCCACGTCGACGCCTGTGACCGCCTCCTCACGCACTGGCGCGGGCAGGGTCCGGTGCACGTGCCCGGCGGGTTGCTCGTGAGACGTCGCGGTGATCGGGTCCGCATCGACCCCCGACCTCGGGTTGAATAGGGGGACCACCCCTTCACGAGCACGACCAGGAGACGCTGTGGACGCCGCCCACATGGCAGCCGACCTCGAGAGAGTCCTCATCACCGAGGAGGAGATCCACACCAGGCTCGACGAGCTCGCGGGTCTGATCGCGACCGAGTACGAGGGCAAGGACCTGCTCCTCGTGGGCGTGCTGAAGGGCGCGGTGATGGTCATGGCCGACCTCATGCGGGCCCTGCCCATGACGGTGCCCGTCGACTGGATGGCGGTCTCGTCCTACGGCTCGGGCACCAAGAGCAGTGGCGTGGTGCGGATCCTGAAGGACCTCGACGCGGACATCACCGGTCGGCACGTGCTCATCGTCGAGGACATCGTCGACTCCGGCCTCACCCTGTCGTGGATCAAGTCCAACCTGGAGTCCCGCCACCCTGCCTCGGTCGAGATCTGCACCCTCCTGCGCAAGCCGGACGCGGCCAAGGTCGAGGTCGACGTGAAGTGGGTGGGCTTCGACATCGCCAACGAGTTCGTCGTCGGTTACGGCCTCGACTACGCCGAGGCCTACCGCGGGCTGCGGGTCGTGGGGACGCTCGCGCCCCACGTCTACAGCTGAGCGGGCTTCGACACCCTTCGCCCGCGCGGAACACCGGCGCCCTCGGGCTCGTTGCTAGCGTGTACCCGTCCCGACCTCTGTCATCGCAGGTCGGTCCCACGTCGTCGAGCAGGAGGATCGGAGCGGACGCTCCGTAGCCACATGGACTTCAAGCGCATTCTCCGGGCACCGTTCTTCTGGGTCCTGGTCGTCCTCGTCATCATGTTGTCCGTCTTCTCCTTCGGCGGCAATGGTGGCTACTCGACCATCACCACGGCCCAGGCGGAGAAGCTCATCGCTGACGGCAAGGTCGACAAGGCCCTCATGACGACCGAGAACGTCCTCAGCCTGGACCTCAAGAACGGCCAGCCGTTCTCCGACGAGTCGGCCAACGTCAAGGACGCCTCGAAGGTGCGAGCCGAGTTCGTCGACGCCCGTGCCGAGAGCCTGGTCCTGGAGCTGAAGAAGAGCCTCCCCAACGGCTACAACGACAAGGTCGAGTCCAGCAGCACGTTCTGGACCATCTTCATCAGCTTCGCGCCGGTGATCCTCCTGGTCGGCCTGTTCTGGTTCCTCATGAGCCAGGCCCAGGGTGGCGGTTCGCGGGTCATGCAGTTCGGCAAGTCCAAGGCCAAGCTCGCCACCAAGGACACCCCCAAGGTCACCTTCTCCGACGTCGCAGGTGCTGACGAGGCCGTCGAGGAGCTCCTCGAGATCAAGGAGTTCCTGGCCGAGCCCGCGAAGTTCCTCGCGGTCGGCGCCAAGATCCCCAAGGGCGTCCTGCTCTACGGCCCCCCCGGCACGGGCAAGACCCTGCTGGCGCGCGCCGTCGCCGGTGAGGCCGGCGTTCCCTTCTACTCCATCTCCGGGTCGGACTTCGTCGAGATGTTCGTCGGTGTCGGGGCCTCCCGCGTGCGCGACCTCTTCGAGCAGGCCAAGGCCAACGCCCCGGCCATCGTGTTCGTCGACGAGATCGACGCCGTCGGCCGGCACCGTGGCGCGGGCCTCGGCGGTGGGCACGACGAGCGCGAGCAGACACTCAACCAGCTGCTGGTGGAGATGGACGGGTTCGACGTCAAGACCAACGTCATCCTCATCGCCGCCACCAACCGACCCGACATCCTCGACCCGGCCCTGCTGCGACCCGGCCGGTTCGACCGCCAGATCGCCGTCGAGGCGCCCGACATGATCGGTCGGCACCGCATCCTGGAGGTGCACGCCCAGGGCAAGCCGATGGCCGCCGGTGTCGACCTGCTCACCGTCGCCCGTCGCACACCGGGCTTCACCGGTGCCGACCTCGCCAACGTCCTCAACGAGGCCGCCCTGCTCACGGCCCGCTCGGACCAGAAGCTCATCGACGACGAGATGCTCGACGAAGCCATCGACCGCGTCATCGCCGGGCCGCAGAAGCGCACCCGGATCATGTCCGCCAAGGAACGCAAGATCACGGCCTACCACGAGGGTGGGCACGCGCTGGTGGCCACGGCGATGAACCACCTCGACCCGGTAAGCAAGGTGACGATCCTGCCGCGCGGGCGGGCCCTGGGCTACACGATGGTCATGCCGACCGACGACAAGTACTCCACCACCCGCAACGAGATCCTCGACCAGCTGGCCTACGCCCTCGGTGGGCGGGCCGCGGAGGAGATCATCTTCCACGACCCGACCACCGGTGCCGCCAACGACATCGAGAAGGCCACCGCGATGGCCCGGAAGATGGTCACCGAGTTCGGCATGAGCGAGCGGGTCGGCGCGATCAAGCTGGGCCAGAGCCAGGGCGAGGTCTTCCTCGGCCGTGACATGGGTCACCAGCGGGACTACTCCGAGCAGGTCGCGGCGGTCGTGGACGAGGAGGTGCGCAAGCTCATCGACTCCGCGCACGACGAGGCGTGGCACGCGGTCAACGACAACCGCGACATCCTCGACAAGCTGGTGCTGGAGCTCCTGGAGAAGGAGACGATGAACCAGGCCGATCTCGCCGCCCTCTTCACCAACGTGGTCAAGCGGCCGGTCCGCCCCACCTGGCTCTCCAGCGAGCACCGCACGCTCTCCGACCAGCCGCCCGTGCTCACCGCCGCCGAGAGGGGCGCGCTGAACGGCCACCCCGGCTCCGGCGCGCCAGCCGGCGCCTCCGTCTCCACCGGCGACCCGCGCACCGAGGCCGAGATCGACGCGGCGGCCCAGCAGGGCGCCGCGCACCACGGCGAGGAGCACCCGACGGTCAAGATCGTCGAGGTGCCTGACGGTGGCCATGTCGAGCCCTGAGGTGCCGAGCGAGGTCGACCTCCCCCGCGCCGAGGCAGCGATCCGAGAGTTCCTCCTCGCCATCGGGGAGGACCCCGACCGCGACGGGCTGCGCGAGACGCCCAGGCGGGTCGCCAAGGCGGCAACCGAGCTGTATGCCGGGCTGCGGCAGAACGCCGGCGACGTCCTGTCCAAGACCTTCCCGATCCACCACGAAGAGCTCATCATCGTGCGCGACATCCCGATGTACTCCACGTGTGAGCACCACCTGCTGCCGTTCCACGGTGTCGCCCACATCGGTTACATCCCGGCATCCGACGGTCGGGTCACCGGGCTCTCCAAGCTCGGCCGCCTCGTCGAGGTGTTCGCCCGCCGCCCGCAGGTGCAGGAGCAGATCACCACTCAGGTCGCGGACGCGCTCGTGACGCACCTCGGGGTGCAGGGCGTCATCGTCGTGGTCGAGGCCGAGCACCTGTGCATGTCGATGCGCGGCGTGCAGAAGCCCGGCTCGCGCACCATCACCTCGGCGGTCCGCGGACAGCTGAGGGACCCCGCGACGAGAGCCGAGGCGATGTCGCTGCTCCTCGGCGGTAAGCGGTGACCCCACCCACCCCCGGTGCGGTGCGTCCACTGGTGATGGGCGTCGTCAACGTCACGCCGGACTCCTTCAGCGACGGTGGGTCCTGGTTCGACCCGGGCGAGGCCATCGCGCACGGGCAGTTCCTGCGCGAGCAGGGCGCGGACATCCTCGACGTCGGCGGGGAGTCCACCCGTCCCGGAGCGGAGCGGCCGAGCCCCGCGGAGGAGTCGCGACGGGTGCTGTCCGTCGTCGGCGCTCTCGCCGAGGGGGGGCCGGTGTCGATCGACACGATGCGGGCACCCATCGCCGCAGCCGCCCTCGACGCTGGCGCCTCGATCATCAACGACGTCAGTGGGGGGCTCGCCGACCCCGAGATGGCGCACCTCGCGGCCGAGCGCGGCGTTCCCTTCGTCGCCATGCACTGGCGCGGACACAGCACCCACATGCAGGACCTTGCCCACTACGACGACGTCGTGGCGGATGTGTGTCGCGAGCTCTTGGAACGGGTCGAGGCGCTCACGACGGCCGGCGTGCGACCCGCCGACATCGTGCTCGACCCGGGCCTGGGATTCGCCAAGCTGGCCCGCCACAACTGGCAGGTGCTGCGCCACCTCGACGACGTCGTGGCCCTGGGTCACCGCGTGCTCCTCGGTGCCTCGCGCAAGTCGTTCCTGGGCGCGGTCGGGCGCCTGCCAGGCTCCGAGCGGAGCCCCCTCGAGCGAGACGTCGCCACGGCCGTCACGACCTTCCACGCCGCGCAGCACGGGGTCTGGGCCGTGCGAGTGCACGACGTCGCGGCGACCATCGACGCACTCGACGTGGCGGCAGCCCTGGGAGGCACCGATGAGGGCCGTTGACCGGATCGTGCTCTCGGGAGTGCGGGGCCGAGGCCGCCATGGCGTCTTCGAGCACGAGCGCCGCGATGGTCAGGACTTCGTCGTCGACGTCAGCATCGCGCTGGACCTCGCTCCCGCGGGTGCGAGCGACGACCTCGCTGACACCGTCAACTACGGCGAGATCGGGGCTGCCGTGCTGGCCCGCATCGAGGGCGAGCCGTTCGACCTCATCGAAAAGCTCGCGGAGATGATCGCCGCCGATGTGCTGAGCCACTCCGGGGTCGATGAGGTCACCGTGACGGTTCACAAGCCACAGGCCCCGGTCGGGGTGCCCTTCGGCGACGTCACGGTCGCCGTCACCCGACGTCGTGGACCGCTTCCGGTGGTCATCGCCCTGGGGGCCAACCTTTCCCGAGGGGAGCACGATCCGCGAGAGAGCCTCGATGCCGCCGTGCTGGCCCTGCGGGACGACGTCGGACTGAGCGCGCTCGGGTGCTCCGGCGTCTTCGACACCGACCCCGTCGGAGGTCCCGACCAACCGACCTACGTCAACGCCGTCGTCACGGCGCAGACCACCATGTCGCCCGGGCTACTGCTCGCGACGCTGCACGAGGTCGAGGCGCGTTTCGGTCGAACCCGCGAGGTGCGGTGGGGCGCTCGCACCCTTGACCTGGACCTCATCCAGTACGGCGACCCGCGCACCGGCTCCGACGTGGTCTCCGGTCGCCCCCACCTCATGCTGCCCCACCCGCGTGCGCACGAGCGGGCCTTCGTGCTCCTGCCCTGGCTCGACGTCGACCCCTCAGCGCTGCTGCGGGTGGATGGCGCCGTCGTGCCCGTCGCAGACCTGGCAGCGGGCCTGGACACGTCCGGGGTCCGGCGCCTTCCCACCTCAACAGACATCCGGGAAACCTGATGCGCCGCAAAGAGGTC
The DNA here is from genome assembly GCA_039922835.1 of Ornithinibacter sp. Taxonomy (GTDB): domain Bacteria; phylum Actinomycetota; class Actinomycetes; order Actinomycetales; family Dermatophilaceae; genus Fodinibacter. The sequence continues at coordinate 1,218 of JBDTDY010000310.1, read as the reverse complement.
CACCTGCAGACGCTCGCCCTCGTCGCGGCAGTGGCGGGGCTCGTCTCCTTCGGGCTCTTTGCCCTGCTCACCCGCGGCGGGTCCCTCGTCCCCCGACCCCCCGTGCTCGCCGGCATCCTCGTCGTCGTCATGGGTGCGTTGGTGCTGTGGCTCGCGCACCCGGTGCGGCACTACCTCCAGGGCCGCGCCACCTCCTCCTTGGACCCGCTGCGAGCCGCACGCATCGTGGTGCTCGCCCAAGCCGGCGCGCTCACGGGCGCAGCAGTGGCGGGCTGGTATGCCGGTCAGCTGGCAGTCGTGCTCACCGGTCTCGAGCTCCTCGCCAACCGAGCGCGCCTGCTGCCGCTCGGACTCACGATCGTGGCAGCCCTCGGTCTCGTCGCGGCGGGGCTGGTGGCCCAGCGGTGGTGTCGCATCGACCGTCCCGACGACGACGGGCACGACAGCGCCACGCGCAGCTGACCCCTTGGGGGAGGGCCGGCCTACTTGTCGATGTCGCCGACGACGAAGAACATCGACCCCAGGACCGCAACCATGTCGGCCACGAGGCACCCCGGCAGCACCTTCGAGAGCACCTGCACGTTGTTGAACGACGCCGAGCGCAGCTTGAGCCGCCACGGGGTCTTCTCCCCGCGGGAGACCAGGTGATAGCCGTTGAACCCCAAGGGGTTCTCGGTGGCGGTGTATCTCTCACCCTCGGGCACCTTCAGCACCTTCGGGAGGCGTTGGTTCACCGGCCCGGCTGGCAGCGTGCGTAGCGTGTCCACGCACGCGTCGGCCAGGTCCAGGCTCACGCGCACCTGCTCCAGGAGCACTTCCAGTCGGGCCAGGCAGTCGCCGGCGGTGCGCGTCACCACCCGTCCGGGGCCGCCGGGTGCGAACAGCGTGGCGTAGGCGAGGTAGGGGTCGTCGCGGCGCAGGTCGACGTCGAGGCCGCTCGCCCGTGCGATCGGACCGGACACGCCGTATGCCGCGCACATCGCCGTGTCGAGCACCCCCACCCCGCGCGTGCGGGCCACGAGGATCTCGTTGCCGACGATGAGCGACTCCAGGTCAGGCATCCGGCCGCGCACGGCAGCCACGGCATGGGCGACACGACCGAGCCACCCAGCGGGAAGGTCCTCCTTGAGGCCGCCGACGCGGTTGAACATGTAGTGCATCCGGCCGCCGGAGATCTCCTCCATCACCGCCTGCAGCTCCTCGCGCTCGCGGAAGGCG
>JBDTDY010000309.1:0-5415 GCA_039922835.1 Ornithinibacter sp. | reverse complement strand
CGACTGCGAACACATGTGAACCCGCCGGGGATCCCCGGCGGGTTCACCCACGTTCGGGGGCAGGTCAGCTCAGGACGGCGTCGCGCAGGGCGTCGAGACCCACGGACCCGACGTCGAGCGCGCGGCGGTGGAAGTCCTTGAGCGAGAACTCATCTCCCTCGCGTCGGGCCGTCTCTGCACGGAGCTCGAGCCACAGCCGTTCACCGATCTTGTAGCTCGGGGCCTGGCCCGGCCAGCCGAGGTAGCGGTTCAGCTCGAAACGCAGCTGTTCCTCGCCCTGGTTGGCGTGGGAGTCCAGGAAGGTCCACGCCTTGTCGTAGGTCCATTCGCCCCCACCGATCTCGGCGGGTGCCTCGAAGCCGCAGTGCACCCCGATGTCGAGCACGACGCGCGCGGCGCGCAGCGACTGCCCATCCAGGAGACCGAGGTAGTTGCCCGGGTCGTCCATGTAGCCGAGCTCGGCCATCAACCGTTCGGCGTACAGGGCCCAGCCCTCCCCGTGCCCGCTGGTCCAGCACATCATCCGGCGCCACCGGTTGAGCAGCTCGCGGTGGTGGATCGTCTGCGCGACCTGCAGGTGGTGGCCCGGAACACCCTCGTGGGAGACGGTCGTCAGCTCGCGCCACGTGCCGAACTCGGTGACCCCCTTGGGCACCGACCACCACATCCGGCCCGGTCGGACGAAGTCGTCGCTGGGTCCGGTGTAGTAGATGCCGCCGGTGTGGGTCGGCGCGATCCGACACTCGATCGTGCGCACCGGGTCGGCGATCTCGAAGTGGCTGCCGGCGAGGTCTGCGATGACCTCGTCGGCCTTGCCCTGCATCCATTCGCGCAGGGCGTCGGTGCCGTGCAGCTGGTATGCCGGGTCGCGGTCGAGGTGCTCGATCGCCTCCTTCACGCTGCTGCCGGGGAGGATGCGCTCGGCCGTCGCGGCCATGTCGGCGGTGATCCGGGCCAGCTCCTCCTGCCCCCACGCGTAGGTCTCCTCGAGGTCGACGGTGGCGCCGAGGAACTGCTGGGAGGCCAACTGGTACCGCTCGCGTCCGCACGCGTCGGCCTCGGGCGCCCGCTCGAGCAGGCGCTCGCCGAGGTCGGTGCCGAGCTGCCGGTATGCCGTGGCGGCCGCGTCCACGCCTCGCTCCAGGTCGGCTCGCACAGCCGGGTCGAGGTCCTCGGTGCCGGCACGAGCCCCGGCCAGGAAGGTGGTGAAGAAGCCATCGGGCGTGGTCAGGTCCTCGCACTGGGCGATGCACGCGGTGACCTGGCGCCTCGGCGTGACCAGGCCCCGGTCGGCCGACTCGCGCAAGGTCGTGGCGTACTGCTCGAGGGCGCGCGGCATGCGGGTGAGGCGGGTGGCGATCGTGGCCCAGTCGTCCTGGGTGGCGGTGGGCATCAGGTCGAAGACGTCACGGCAGGCCTGCATCGGCGACGCGATGACGTTGAGCTCCATCTGGTCGTAGCCGGCCTCGTGGGTGCGCACGGTGAGACCGAGGCGCTCGCGCATCGCCGTGAGCGTGACCGTGTCGACGGCATCGACGGGAGTAGCGCCGTCGAGCTTGCCCAGGGTGTCGCGGGCCAGTTGGGCGTGGTGGGCGTAGCCGTCGGGCGAGAGGTCGTCGAGCTCGCTCTGGCCGACCGGCAGACCGAGGTAGGTCGCCTCGATCGGGCTCGCCGCCACAGCGGCGTCGAAGTGTGCCTCGGCGATGGCGTCGATGGCGGAGGGCTGGCGGGGTGCGGGTGTCAGGCTCACCGATCGGACGGTACCCGACGCCGACGCCGGGTGGAGACGGGGACTCGTGGCACGGCATACCCTCGAGCCCATGGGTCCCACGGTGCGCACGGTGAGCGTCGGCAGCCCGCGCGAGGGCATCCTGCGGCGCGGCTCGACGGCGATCGACAAGCGGTCGGTGCCCTCGGTGGCGGTTCGTGACCCCGGGCCGAAGCTCGGTGGCCTGGGGAGCGGCGTGGTCGGCGACGACGTCGTCTCGCGCAAGCACCACGGCGGCTCGCTCCAGGCCGTGTATGCAGTTGCACGCGAGGAGCTCGACTGGTGGGGAACGGAGCTGGGCCGGACGCTGCGCGACGGGATGTTCGGGGAGAACCTCACCACCGAGGGGATCAACGTCGACGGGGCGGTCATGGGGGAGCAGTGGCAGGTCGGTGGCGCGCTGCTCGAGGTGTGCGGCCCACGGATTCCCTGCGCGACGTTCGCCGCGTGGATGCAGGAGAAGGGGTGGGTGAAGCGCTTCGCGGCGCGGGGCCAGACCGGGGCCTACCTCGCTGTCGTCGAGCCCGGCACGATCAGTGCGGGCGATGAGGTGCTGGTGCTCACGCGGCCCGATCACGGGGTCACCGTGCCGGACATGTTCCGGGCCGTCATGGGCGACCTGGGCCAAGCGCGTCGAGTGCTCGACGCACACGTGCTCGGGGCCGATGACCAGGCCGACCTGGAGAGGGTCCTCACCCGCCGCACCCGGTGAACAATCGACCAATAGGTCACTTCTTCACGCCTCGGGCCGGTGAACAATCGACCAATAGGTCACTTCTTCACGCGGCGACGTCGGAGACCCGGAAGTACGCGCGCCAGGCATCGTTGAGGCGAGCAGGAACAGGGATGCCGTGCTCCCTCATCACGTCACGAAGCTTCACCAGCAACCCGTCGGGGTCGCCGAAGAGGTCGTCTGCGGTGACGATGGCAAAGGTCCAGCCATCGTCCCTGCTCAGGGACGTGCGCCGGATCTCGTCCTTCTCCGCCTGTTCCGCCTCGTCGTGCCACCGTCCGTCGTACTCGATCGCCAGCCTGACCTCCTCGTAACCGAGGTCGAGGCGGAACCTCACCGCGCCGTCGGCGTCATGGATCCGGATGTCGACCTGGGGCTCGGGGAGCCCCGCCATGACCATGAGCACCCGCAGTGCGGTCTCGGGCACGGAGTCAACGCGGTCGCGAACCAGGCGCGCGGCATCCACGGCCTCCTGCCGACATTGACCGACCCAGCCAGCGGCGTAGGACACCAGGTCGGCGGTCGAGCACCTCTCCTTCTTGACGAGGCGGTCACCGAGAGCCACGAGGTCGACGAGACCGAGGTGCCTCGCCAGGTGGCAGAAGGTCTGCTCCGGTGACGTGACAGGTAGCCCGTGCCTCCTCTTGACGTCGAGCCGGTAGCGGAAGCGATGCGGCTTGATGCCACGGACCCGAAAGCGGACATCCCTCATGAACGAGACGTGGGTCCACTCGTTGTCGGGAACGACCCCTCCCCACAGGCGTGCCGCGGTCCAGTGGCTGAACACTGCGCCTTCGGGGGCGAGGAGCAGTGCGCAGCGGGCCCGGACGACGACCGTGTCCGGCATGGAGGCGCTCACGAGCACTCCGCGAAACACGAGGCGGTATGCCGGCCCGTCCAACTCCCGGCGCGTCACGCCGAACAGCGGCGCCTGCGAGGCGAGGAAGGGCCCAGTGGGAGCGGTGGTGGACGTGTCCGGCATACGAGGACGGTTCCACGCCGCCGTGGTCGCATGCGAGTTATCCACAGCCGCGTGAAGAAGTGACCTATTGGTCGATTGTTCACGGGTGAGGGACCGGTGGTCGCGGGGGTGGAGGCGTGAAGAAGTGACCTATTGGTCGATTGTTCACGCTCAGGAGCGCAGGCTGCTCCGCCAGGCGCCCGGTCCGTGACCCACCGGCCGGCGCACCGCCGCCGCGTGCGATGCCCACGGCGACCCCGAGTCGGTGTCTGCGTCGTCGCTGCCCCCCGACGTCGCTGCCAGCACGGCGATGATCGCCGCCACGTCCTGCGCTGTCGCGGGACCGGTGATGCGGATGCCGGGAACCGCATTTGTGGCGACACCCTCTTCGTCGCCCGTCACAGGGGAATGTTCCCGTGCTTCTTGGGCGGCAACGACTCGCGCTTGGTGCGCAGCGCCCGCAGCGCCTTCGAGATGTTCATCCGCGTGTTGGACGGGGTGATGACCGTGTCGATGTAGCCCCGCTCGGCCGCGACGTAGGGGTTGGCCAGCGCGTCCTCGTACTGCGTGATGAAGGTCGCTCGCGCCTCCTCCACGGAGTCCCCACGCTCAGCCGCAGCCTTGAGCTCCTTGCGGTAGAGGATGTTGACCGCGCCCTGGGCCCCCATCACCGCGATCTGCGCCGTCGGCCACGCGAGGTTGATGTCGGCCCCGAGGTGCTTGGAACCCATGACGTCGTAGGCGCCGCCGTAGGCCTTGCGGGTGATGACGGTGACGAGCGGCACGGTCGCCTCGGCATACGCGTAGATCAGCTTGGCGCCGCGCCGGATGATGCCGTCCCACTCCTGGCCGGTGCCGGGAAGGAAGCCCGGCACGTCGACCAGGGTCAGCACCGGCACGTTGAACGCGTCGCAGGTGCGCACGAAGCGCGCCGCCTTCTCGGAGGCGTCGATGTCCAGGGTGCCCGCGAACTGCATCGGGTTGTTGGCGACGATGCCGATCGAGCGCCCCTCGACGCGGGCGTAGCCGATGACGATGTTGGGCGCGAACAAGGGCTGCACCTCGAGGAACTCGCCGTCGTCGACGATCCGCTCGATGACCTGGTGCATGTCGTAGGGGACGTTGGGGCTGTCCGGGATGATCGTGTCGAGGAACAGGTCGTCGTCGGTGACCTCGAGGTCGTTCTCACCGCCGAATGCCGGGGCGTCCTCGAGGTTGTTGGACGGCAGGTAGGAGAGCAGCGCCTTGACGTACTCGATGGCGTCTTCCTCGTCGGTGCCCATGTAGTGCGCCACACCGGACTTCGTGTTGTGGGTGCGCGCCCCGCCGAGCTCCTCGAAGCCGACGTCCTCGCCGGTGACGGTCTTGATGACGTCGGGCCCGGTGATGAACATGTGCGAGGTCTGGTCGACCATCACGGTGAAGTCGGTGACCGCGGGGGAGTAGACCGCGCCGCCCGCGCACGGACCCATGACGAGCGAGATCTGCGGGATCACGCCCGAGGCGTGCACGTTGCGCCGGAAGATCTCGCCGTAGAGACCGAGGGAGACCACGCCCTCCTGGATGCGCGCGCCCCCGGAGTCGTTGAGCCCCACGACAGGGCACCCGACCTTCATCGCGAAGTCCATGACCTTGCAGATCTTCTCGCCGAAGACCTCGCCCAGCGACCCGCCGAAGACCGTGAAGTCCTGCGCGAAGACGGCCACGGTGCGCCCGTCGACCGTGCCGTAGCCGGTGACGACACCATCGCCGTAGGGGCGGTTTCGGTCACCCCCGAAGGCGACGGACCTGTGCCGCGCATACTTGTCCATCTCCACGAACGAGCCCTCGTCGAGCAGCAGGTCGAGGCGCTCTCGCGCGGTCTTCTTCCCCCTCGCGTGTTGCTTCTCAACGGCTCGCTCGGAACCGGCGTGTGCCACCTCAGCGACGCGTCGCTTGAGGTCGGCCAGCTTC
>JBDTDY010000308.1:0-5870 GCA_039922835.1 Ornithinibacter sp. | reverse complement strand
GCCTCCCTCACGCCGCACGTCGCGGCGGAGGAGGCCGCGATCGGGACGTCTGCACGCGCCGACCTCGTCGACGCCCTCGCCCGCAGCGCCGGAGTGCCGGCCGTCGTCGACGCCGTCGAGCGCGACTACCGGCTCGAGGCTGCCGTGCGGACCGGATGGCCCTTCACCCGCTGGGTGCACCGCATGCGGCCGCGTCCATTGCGCCGCCTGCGCCTCGACGGCGGGGACGTGCGGGTGTCGGAGTCGGACGTCAGGTCCGTGCTGGGTCGCTCCTCGCTGCCAGCACCGTCACCGGCAGCCCGCTCCGCAGTCACCCTGGCGACGCACCGGCTCGCCGATGACGCGTCCTCCCTGCTCCCCGCGCCCTGGGCCGATGCGGTCGAGCGAGCAGCGGCACCACCGGGTGGATCCCTGGGTGATGCCCTGGACCAGGCCGTGGTGGGAACCTCGCTCCTGGCTCGCGAGCCGATCTGGTGGCGGGTGGTCCGATTCATCCAGCTCCTGCTCGCGCTCACGGCTGTGGCGGGCTTCGTGTGGCTCGCGCTCTACGTGGTGCTCGGTTGGTTGCAGCTCGACACCGTGGTGGGTTCCCCCCCGACGTGGGGTGTGGTGCCGGTGCCCGTCGTGCTGCTCTTCGGCGGAGTGCTGCTGGGCTTGCTGCTGGCGATGGTCTCGGCTGCCCTGGCACGCTCCGGCGCCCGGCGTCGCGGCAGGGTCATGGATGCACGGCTCCGAGAGTCGATCACGGGGGCGGCCGACCAGGAGATCATCAAGCCGGTGCAGCGGGTGCTCGACAGGCACGCCGCCACCAGGGTGGCGCTGGCGCGGGCCGCGGAGGTCTGAGGCCACCTTCGCGCGCGGTGCGGCAGAGAGGGAGTCCATCCACAAGGCCTCTCGTCAGGGACCTCTGTCCACAGGCGCGCACTGGGACCTTCCGCCGGCTCGCGGGTTGCGTGACTCTCGTGGGGAGGCGCCGAGAGGCGGTGCCCGGGAGGGGGAGCGAGATGAACGAGACGTATGTGACCATCCAGGGTCGGCTGGTCGCCGATCCAACGGTCCGGTACAGCCGCGAGGGGGTGCCGTTCTCGGTCTTCCGGGTGGCCCACTCGGCGCGAAGGCCGGTGCGGGACCAGCCGGGCACCTTCACGGACACGCCCGCCAGCTTCTACGACGTGTCAGCCTTTCGCTCCCTCGGGGCGAACGTCGGCACGGCGCTGCACAAGGGCGAGCCGGTGACGGTGTTCGGACGTCAGCGGGTGAATGTCTTCCAACGTGCCGACGGGTCGAGCGGTTCAGCCGTCCAGATCGAGGCCTACGCGGTCGGCCACGACCTCAGCTACGGCACCACCGCCTTCTCGAAGGTGGTCCGTGCCCAGTACCCCGACGGAGACAAGCTCTCCCACCCGGAGGTGCGCGAGGCCTTCGCGATGCAGGACCTCGGCGATCCCGAGCACGCCGACTACGTCGTGGACGACGGTTCCTACGGAGGAACCGGCGGGGTCCCCGGACAGGAGCACTCCGCGGGGGAGGAGGCCGATGCGGGGATGAACTCGGGCCCCTTGGTGCGCGAGGACAGCGAGAACGCGGCCTGAGGCTCCACCTCGCGCTGCTGGGCCCACGCCCCCGGCGGACCGCCGAGTCGGCGGATTCGTCGGGGGAGGGCGCGGTGGCTAGCCTTTGCCCATGCCCGAGTTCATCTACGTCATGTCCCGTGCGCGCAAGGCCCACGGGGACAAGGTCATCCTCGACGAAGTCACCTTGTCCTTCCTTCCGGGCGCCAAGATCGGAGTGGTCGGCCCCAACGGCGCCGGAAAGTCCTCCGTGCTGAAAATCATGGCCGGTCTGGACCAGCCCTCCAACGGAGAGGCCAGGCTCACGCCGGGCTACTCCGTCGGCATCCTCATGCAGGAGCCGGAGCTGAACGAGGAGAAGACCGTCCTCGGGAACGTCGAGGAGGGTGCCGGGGAGATCAAGGCCAAGCTCGACCGGTACAACGACATCTCCGCCCAGATGGCTGAGCCGGACGCCGACTTCGATGCGCTCCTGGCCGAGATGGGCCAGTTGCAGGAGGCCATCGACGCAGCGGACGCGTGGGACCTCGACTCCCAGCTGGACCAGGCGATGGACGCCCTGCGCTGCCCGCCGCCGGATGCTGACGTCAGCGTGCTCTCCGGCGGTGAGCGCCGACGGGTGGCGCTGTGCAAGCTGCTGCTCCAGAAGCCCGACCTGCTGCTGCTCGACGAGCCCACCAACCACCTCGATGCCGAGTCGGTCCTGTGGCTCGAGCAGCACCTGGCGAGCTACCACGGCGCCGTCGTCGCCGTGACGCACGACCGCTACTTCATGGACAACGTCGCCCAGTGGATCCTGGAGCTGGACCGCGGGCGCGCCTACCCCTACGAGGGCAACTACTCGACCTACCTGGAGAAGAAGCAGGCCCGCCTGGAGGTGCAGGGAAAGAAGGACGCAAAGCTCTCCAAGCGGCTCGCCGAGGAGCTCGAATGGGTGCGCTCGAACGCCAAGGCGCGTCAGACCAAGTCCAAGTCCCGGTTGGCCCGCTATGAGGAGATGGCCGCAGAGGCCGACCGCACCCGGAAGCTCGACTTCGACGAGATCCAGATCCCGCCGGGCCCACGCCTGGGCAGCAAGGTCATCGAGGTGAAGAACCTGCGCAAGGGTTTCGGCGACCGGGTGCTCATCGAGGACCTCAGCTTCACGTTGCCGCGCAACGGCATCGTCGGCGTCATCGGCCCCAACGGTGTCGGCAAGACGACGTTGTTCAAGACGATCGTGGGCCTCGAGAAGGCCGACGCTGGTGTCGTCGACGTCGGTGACACGGTGAAGATCTCCTACGTCGACCAGAGCCGTGGTGGGCTCGACCCCAAGCTCAACCTCTGGGAGACCGTCTCGGGCGGCCACGACTACATCCAGGTCGGGCACGTCGAGATCCCCTCTCGCGCTTACGTCAGCCAGTTCGGCTTCAAGGGTCCGGACCAGCAGAAACGGGCCGGCATCCTCTCCGGTGGGGAGCGCAACCGCCTCAACCTCGCGCTCACCCTGAAGGAGGGGGGCAACCTCCTGCTGCTCGACGAGCCGACCAACGACCTCGACGTGGAGACGCTCGGGTCCCTGGAGAACGCCCTGCTGAACTGTCCGGGCTGCGCCGTGGTCATCAGCCACGACCGGTGGTTCCTCGACCGGGTCGCGACCCACATCCTCGCGTTCGAGGGCACGGAGGATCACCCGGGCAAGTGGCACTGGTTCGAGGGCAACTTCGCCGGCTACGAGGAGAACAAGGTCGAGCGACTCGGCGAGGACGCCGCGAGGCCCCACCGGGTCACCTACCGCAAGCTCACCCGTGACTGACCTGCGCCCGGGCGCGCGGGGCTGTCGGTGAGCGCCGAGCCGCACCGCATCTCGGTGGTCATCCCCGTCTACCAGGGGTCGGCCACGCTCACCGAGCTCGTCACCGAGGTCGCCGGATGCACCACCGAGCGAACCTCACCAGGGGGCCGTGCCTACCGTGTCGAGGAGGTCGTCCTCGTCGACGACTGCGGCCCCGACGGCTCAGACGTCGTGATCCGCGACCTCGCCACGGCCTACGACTGGGTCCGCCCGGTCTGGCTCAGTCGGAACTTCGGTCAGCACGCCGCGACCCTCGCCGGCATCTCCGCCTCGGGTGGGGAGTGGGTCGTCACCATGGACGAGGACGGCCAGCACGACCCGGCCGACATCGGCATCCTGCTGGACACCGCGATGCAGGAGCAGGCGGACGTCGTGTATGCGCGCCCCTCCAACGAGCCGCCGCACGGTGCCGGCCGCAACCTCGCGTCACGGTCCGCCAAGTGGCTCGTCAGCAAGCTGGCCCGCGGCGCTCGCGCGGAGGACTTCAACAGCTACCGGCTGGTGGTCGGCGAGGTCGCCCGTTCCGTCGCTGCCTACGCCGGCCCGGGCATCTATCTCGACGTCGCCATCTCGTGGGTGGCGCGCACGGTGGCGACTGCGCCGGTCCCGATGCGCTCGGAGGGTGAGCGTCCCTCGGGATACGACACGCGCCGGCTCGTCTCACACTTCTGGCGACTGGTCCTGTCCAGCGGAACCACGCCGCTGCGATGGGTGAGTGTGACGGGCGCCTCCGCGATCGTCCTCGCGCCGCTCATCGCACTGGTTCTCGTCATCGGCCGGGCCACCGATCGGTGGCAGGCCCCCGGCTGGACCTCGACCATGGTCCTGCTCATGGGCGCGACCGGCGCCATCCTCTTCGCACTGGGGGTCATCGCCGAGTACGTCGGCATGGCGGTCAACATGGCGATGGGCAAACCGCTCTACCTCCCGGTGCGCGACCGTCGCGAAGGGCCACTCGGGCGGGACGACGCGTGAACCGTGCCGAGCGAACCGGCCCGAGGCCGGTGCCGCTCACGTGGGTGGTCGGTGGCGGAGGTCTGGTCGGGCGCCACGTGGTTCGGGCGCTCACCCTCGAGGGTCACGAGCTCTTCGAGGCCCCGGTTCGCTGGATTGACGAGGCCCTCGCCGCGAGTGACCTCGTCGCGGGGATGTCTCGTTTCGGCCTCGAGCGACGCGGTCGGCCATGGCTGGTGGCGTGGTGCGCAGGAGCTGGCGTCGTCGCCACGCCGGAGGAGGACCTCGCCGCCGAGCTCCGCGTCTTCGTCCGGGCGATGTCGGCGCTCGCGGACACCGGTGGCGAGTACGAGGAGGGGGTTCTGGTCCTCGCATCATCTGCCGGTGGACTGTATGCCGGGTCGCGGCACCCCCCGTTCACCGAAGCCAGCGAGCCGCAGCCCCTCGTCGCGTACGGACGAACCAAGCTCGAGATGGAGGACGTCGTCCGGTCGGTGGCTCCGGTGTCGGGCCTGCGCGTGGTGCTGGCCCGGCTGGCGAACGTCTACGGGCCGGGCCAGTCCCTCATGAAGCCCCAGGGACTGCTGTCCCAGCTCTGCCTCGCGCACGCGACGGGTCGGGCCCTGCCGGTCTTCGTCTCGACGGACACCATCCGCGACTACGTGTATGCCGGTGACGTCGGCGCGATGTTCGTGGCCCTGGACGCCCGCGTCCGAGAGGAGCCACCCGGCACGGTGGTCGTCAAGGTGGTCGCCTCGGGGCGACCGGTCACGGTCGGACACCTCGTGTCAGAGGCCCGCCGGGTCTTCCATCGACCCCTGCGCACGATCTCGGTGGCCAGGTCCTCCGCAGGGCAGGTGCTCGACCTGCGATTGGCCTCGAGGGTCTGGCCCGAGATCGACGCGCTCGCCTCGACGACCCTTCCAGCCGGCCTCGAGCGGACTGCGCACGACGTGTTGTCCCGGGTCGTCGCAGGTGGCCTGGACCGCTGAGCCTGTCAGCGGCCCTTCGTCGCAGCCAGGAACACGGAGGACCCGAACGGCAGGTCGGCTCGCTCGAGCACGAGTCGGTCGGCGCGCGCCGCCCGTAGCAGCGCGGTGTTGAGCATCTTGGGGACCCGCGGCAGCTCCACGATGTCCGCAGCGCCCGCGCCACGGCGTCGAGTGACCTTGCGAAGCATCCGCTCCGCTGCAAACGCCGGGAAGACGCTCGCGAAACCGTAGGTCGCCCGCTCCACGGTGAAGCCGGCAGTCCTCAGTGCCGTGACCGCCCGAGGACGGGTGTAACGCCGGTGGTGGCCGTTCGCCACGTCGAAGTCCGTCCACGCCCAGGTGTACGCAGGGACCGACATGACGAGCCGGCCGCCCGGCACAAGGACCCGGTGCACCTCCTGAAGGGCAACCTGCTCGGGCTCGCAGTGCTCGATGACGTCGAAGGCCGCGACAGCGTCGAAGGACTGGTCCGCGAAGGGCAGGGCAAGCGCGGAGCCACACACGCCATCGGATCCGAGG
>JBDTDY010000307.1:0-5089 GCA_039922835.1 Ornithinibacter sp. | reverse complement strand
GTCACGGCATCCTCGACGGCCTGCGGGTCCAGGGCGGCGACCTCGACGGGGTCGTAGCTGGTGTTGGGTCCAGACATGGGGGGTCCACTTCAGGCGGGGGTGGGGCGCGCCCGAGTCTAGGAGGTCGCGCGCGAAGAGGACCCCGGTGGTCACTCCTGCGGCCGGGCCAGCTGCGGAGCGGATGCCGTGCGGCAGCGGATGCCGTGCGGCAGCGGATGCCTTGCGGCAGCGGATGCCGTGCGGCAGCGGATGCCGTGCGGGAGCGGATGCCGTGCGGGAGCTACCTCCGGATCACCCCTCGGTCACCTGGAAGGCCCGGTTCCCCCCGGCCTGACGCACGCGAACCGCGGTGAGCCCCGCCACGGCGATCAGCACGCCGATCACGGCGACCGCGACGAAACCGCCCCCGAATCCGAACCGGTCGATCGCCACACCGGCCAACGGCGCGCCCATCGCACCGCCGGCAGTCATGAATGAGCCGTGCCACCCCATCGCCTCGCCGCGCACCTCGGCCGGCACGAGACGACTGGACTGGTCGATCGTCGCGGTGATCGTGGGTGCGCAGAGAAGGCCCGCCACGAAGCTGATCGCGGCCAAGCTCCACGGCGAGGTGGCGAGCGCCATCGGCGCTGTCACGACGGCCAGCGCAGCGAGCAGCCAGAAGGGTGAGATCGGTCGGTGCAGCGCACCGTAGAGGAGCCCGCCGAGGAGTGACCCCGCACCCCACAGCACCAGCACGATGCCGATCCGCGAGGTGGCGTCGAAGTCACGCATCGCGGCGACGATGGAGATGTCCGAGCCACCGAGGACCACCGTCGAGGCCATCGCGGTGAGGCACATCGCGAGGAAGGGGAGCCTGAACCACGACGCCCGTGGGCCGGCCTTCCTGGGCTCGGCTCGTTCGGTGTCGCTGCGCAACGGGGGGTCGACCACCCACATGGCGGCCCCCGCGAGGACGCCCAGCATCTGGGTGGTGAACAGGACCCACGCGGTGGACCACTGCGTGGCTGCCCACACGGCCAGGGCCGGAGCCACCATGAACGACAGCTCCACTGCAGCGGAGTCCAACGAGATCGCGGTGCGCCGGTCAGCCTCGGGGACTGCGGCGATGACCGCCTGCCGGGTGATGGAGAAGGTGGGCACGACGAACAACCCGGCGAGCAGGGCGAGGGCCAGGAGGGGCCAGTAGCCGACGAAGGGCGCGATGCTCCAGCACACGAGCGCGATGACGATCGAGGGTGCCACCACCCGGCGCAGCCCGTGACGGTCCAGCAGCTTTCCCCGCCACGGCCCACTGACAGCGATGGCCACGGTGGCAACGGCCGTCACGAGCCCGGCTGCCGCATACGACCGGCCCAGGGTCGTCACGACGTGGACGGTCAGGAGGATGCCGCCGGCGAACACCGGACCACGCACGAGGGTGCCCAGCACCAGCACCTGCCGCAACGGCCTGCTGGCCAGCGCGCGTCGGTAGGGCGCGAAGGACACTGAGGGCACGGAGGACACTCTGACACCCCGACGGGACACACGCCATCGGGGCGGCGGGCCAGAAGTCGCGTGCCACGTCTCGCGCCCACGGCGGGTGGGGAGCGCGGGGGGATCTGACCTTTTGACCTGGTCAAGAAACGGTGCCACGGTGGGGTGGTGATGGCATCGCCGAATCCCACCTGAGCAAGGAGAAACCATGACGACCACCGATCCGTATGCCGAGGGTGCAGCACTGGGCACCCCCACGGGCTCGACGATGGCGAACGGGGCCCCAGCCGAGAACGACCAGCACAGCCTGAGCCTGTCCCCGAACGGGCCGCTGCTGCTCCACGACGTCCACCTGCTCGACACCCTCGCGCACTTCAACCGCGAGAACATCCCCGAGCGCAAGCCGCACGCGAAGGGGTCCGGGGCCTTCGGCACGTTCGAGTGCACCGAGGACATCTCGCGCTTCACCAAGGCCGCGGTGTTCCAGCAGGGTGCGAGCGTGCGCACGCTGGCGCGGTTCTCCACCGTGGCGGGTGAGCTCGGGTCCCCGGACACGTGGCGGGACGTGCGCGGGTTCGCGCTGCGCTTCTACACCGAGCAGGGCAACTGGGACATGGTCGGCAACAACACGCCCGTCTTCTTCCTGCGCGACCCGATGAAGTTCCCGCACTTCATCCGAAGCCAGAAGCGGCTGGCCGACTCCGGTCTGCGCGACGGCACGATGCAGTGGGACTTCTGGACCAACTCCCCCGAGTCCGCGCACCAGGTCACCTACCTGATGGGTGATCGCGGCCTCCCCCGCTCCTGGCGCACGATGAACGGCTACGGCTCCCACACATACATGTTCAGCAACGCCGACGGCGAGCGTTCCTGGGTGAAGTTCCACTTCAAGAGCGACCAGGGCATCGACAACCTCACCAACGAGGAGGCGGAGAAGCTGGCCGGGGCGGACGCCGACGCCCACCGCCGCGACCTCTTCGAGGCGATCGAGCGCGGCGACCACCCGAGCTGGACGCTGCACATCCAGGTCATGCCGTACGAGGACGCGAAGGACTACCGCTTCAACCCCTTCGACCTCACCAAGACCTGGCCGCACGGGGACTACCCGCTCATCAAGGTGGGGACGTTCACGCTGAACGAGAACCCGGTGAACCACTTCGCCCAGATCGAGCAGGCCTCCTTCGCGCCCAGCAACATCGTTCCGGGCATCGGGTTCTCCCCCGACAAGATGCTGCTCGCGCGGGTCTTCTCCTACGCCGACGCCCACCGCGCGCGGCTGGGTGCCAACTTCCACCAGCTGCCCGTCAACCACTCGATCGTCGCGGACGAGAACCACCTCGTGTTCGACGGCCCGATGAACTACGAGGTCAAGGGCGGCCCGACCTACGTCCCGAACTCCTCGGGGCGTGGCCACTCCGACACCCAGGGCGCGGTCGCCGAGGGGTGGGAGGCTGACGGGCAGATGGTCCGCCAGGCCTACGTGCTGCACGCCGAGGACGACGACTGGTCCCAGCCCGGGACGCTCGTGCGTGAGGTCTTCGACGACGCGCAGCGCGACCGCTTCGTGGAGACCGTGGCCGGAGCCCTGGGCGGCGTGCGTGAGGACGTCCTGCAGCGGGCCTTCTCCTACTGGAAGCACGTCGATGCCGGGGTGGGCCAGCGCATCGAGGACAAGGTCCGGGCCGACGCGGGCGCAGCCACCCCCGGCATGGAGGACGAGGACGTCACCACCACGGTCGCGGCTCCCGGCGGGTCCGGCGCCTGACACCCGGCTGCCCGTGCCGGGGCAGCTGAGCGGTCAGGGCACGTCGGGCACCTCGGGGAAGGTGGCGCGCAACAGCGCGCCACCTTCGGGCGCCTTCTCGGCCCGGACCACTCCACCGTGGGCCTCCACCAGGCCCCGCACGAGGAACAACCCCAGTCCCGTGCCGTGCTTCGCGCCGGCCTGCCAGAAGCGGGAGAACGCCAGCTCGCGGTGTTCGTCGGCGATGCCCCCGCCGTCATCAGCGACGATGAGGTCGACCGCCGGCCCGCCGCCGTGCTCCGAGACGGAGGCGCCGAGACGGACGGAGCGGGTGGAGTGCCGCAGCGCGTTCTCAACGAGGTTGCTGACGATCTGGTCGAGACGATCGGGGTCGGCCCACACCGGAGGCAGGCCCGCTGGCACGTCGAGGACGAAGCGCTCCCGCTCCGTGCCGGACGCGACGCGACGCTCGACCTGCGAGACGAGCACCTGCGAGACATCGAGAGGTTGGGCGTGCACGGTGAGCAGCCGGGCATCGATGCGCGAAGCGTCCAGCAGCTCGGTGATCAGGCGGGTCAGCCGACCGGCATCCGCCTCGATCGTCTCGAGCATGAGCCGCTTCTGGTCGTCGGTGAACCGGTCCCAGTTGCGCAGCAGGGTCGAGGAGAAGCCCATCACTCCGGTCAGCGGCGAGCGCAGCTCGTGCGCGACCACCGTGAGCAGCGCGGCGCTCTCGGCCTCGGCGCGACGGCGTCCCTCGGCGTCACGCAGACCGAGCACGACGCCCTCCACGGGAGCCCCACGTGCCGACCTCACGTACTTGGCCGTGACGAGCACCTCTCGCCCGGTGGGGAGCACGAGCAGGCGCTCCCGGTGACCGGTCCGCGTCCGCAGCCCACCCCACGGGTCGCTCAGCGCCCACCACGAGGCGCCGGTCAGGTCCTGCAGTGGCAGGGACAGCGTGATGTCCCGGCCCACCACGTCATCCGCGGCCAGGCCGACGATCCGTTCTGCGGCAGAGTTCATGAACCGCACGATGCGGTCGTCCCCGACAGCCGCCACGAGGCCGTCCGGCAGGAACTCCAGCCCGTGCTCCGCCAGATCCGGCGGGAGCATGAAGCGGGGCGGCATGGCGCGAAGGTTACCGCGGACCTGCCCCGGGGTGCCTGACCCCTGCCGAGGCGAACAGGCACAGCGTCGCGGCCATGGCGAGGTTGAGCGACTCCGCCCGTCCGTGGAGGGGCACGCGCACGACATCGTCGCAGAGCGCGCACACCTTCGCGCTGAGCCCGTTGGCCTCGTTGCCCATGACCCAGCAGTGCGGCGGGGTGAGGTCCGCATCGGGCAGCAACGTGCTGCCCCCACCGTCCGCCGCATAGGTTCGGATGCCGTGTTCCGCCAAGGTGGTCAGCGTCGCCTCCAGCTCGAGCCCGGCCACCACCGGCAGGTGGAAGATCGAGCCCGCGGTCGAGCGAATCACCTTCGGGGCGTTGACGTCCACCGACTCCGTCGTGACGAGGACCGCGTCGGCGCCAGCCGCATCGGCACCCCTGATGACGGTGCCCGCGTTCCCCGGGTCCCTGACCTGGCTCAGCAGCACGAGCAGCCGAGGTCGAGACTCCAGCACCCCGGCGAGGGTCGGGCGCGCGATGTCGAGCACCGCGAGCACCCCCTGCGGGGTGTCAGCCTCGCCCATCGCGTCCAGCACCTCGTGGCTGACCTCGTGGACCCAGAGGTCGGCCTCGCGGGCCGGCTCGATGATGTCGGCCGCGTAGCGCTGTGCGGCCTCGGGGGTGACGTAGACGTCACGAACACGACCTGCGGCATACCGCACCGCCTCCCGGACCCCTTGGGGACCCTCGACGACGA
>JBDTDY010000306.1:0-2917 GCA_039922835.1 Ornithinibacter sp. | reverse complement strand
AGGCTGCGCCGGAGACGGCGATGACGCGGGCCATGCCCCAGAGGTTGACGGCGCTCAGCGCGCGAAGGTGCGGACGCCTCATGGCAGCCTCAACCTCGACTCGCGCCGACCGAAGGGCACCGCGAGGAAGGCGAGCAGGAGGAAACCGGCAAGCTGGGCGGAGTGCCACCAGTGGGCCGGGTCGACCACCAAGATCGTGAGGCGCGTCTCACCACTGGGCATGGCGTAGGTCGGGGTGGGGGTGCCAGCGACGGGTTCGAGGACGACACCGTCGGCCGTGACCACCGCGCGGCTGGCCCACGCCTGCGGCTCGGCGACGACGAGGCGGCTGTCAGGGGGGACGGGGAGGGTGGTCCGGGTGGCGGCGTGCATGCCCGTCGTCGTCACCAGGCGGGCGCCCTCGGGGGTCTCCAGGCGCAGCCTCGGTGGGGCGACCAGGTCGGCATCGTTCGAGCCCGCCCCGACGGGGCTGACCCGCCACATCTGCCAGCCGTCGCGGGGCGCGATGCGCTGCAGACCGGCGGTGGAGTCGAGGCGGCGCGTGAGCTCGGGAACGACCCCCTCACGAATGGCGAACAGGTCTGTCGCGGTGTCGGCGAACACGGCGGCCCCCGACGTCACGTCGCCGAGGAGCGAGCTCACCACGGGGGCGAGGAGCCCGTCGGACTCGGCCACCGCGGGAAGCGGGCGCACCACGGCGGCGGCCTCCCTGCCGATGAACCGGTAACCGGCACCTTGTGCGCCAGGGGAGATGAACAGGGCCCGGGTCGCGAAGGCGCCTTCGGCCTGGTCGACGGACACGGCCGGTCGGGGGTCGCGCCACGGGGCGAGGCCGGTGCCGAGCGTGGCGGCCACGACGCCGCCTGCACCCGCGAGCACTGCCACGCAGACGAGCACCACGGCGCCCCAGCGCGCGGTCACGCCGAGTCGCCCGTTGGTCGCTGTGCGAGCCGACTCGCTCTCGTGCCCGATCACGGCCCGGCGCAGGGAGACCCCGTCGAGACCGCGCGCGAGCGAGAAGACGAGGACGAGCGCGAGGGGCAGCAGGAACGTGCCCGGCCAGAGCGTGATGGTGTCGCCGGAGCCGGGGACACCGGCCGGAACCGTGCCGAGCCGCACCGAGGGGCTGAGCAGGGCAGCGGCGAGGAAGAGGAGCGCGAGCAGGCCGAGGGCCAGCTGGGCGGGCCGCCAGGAGCGACCCCGCGCGAGCGCGAGCACCCCCACCCCGACGAGCGGGAGCGAGGTCCAGACCAGCGGCGAACCAGCGCCCCCCGGATCAAGGAGCGCCAACCGCCACGGCTCGGGGACGGAGCCACCCCACTGGGCCACCCCCACGCCGGCGAGCAGCACGGTCCAGGAGGACTCCGCGGATCGGAGCAGCCACGGGCCCAGCAGCGCGAGCGGGACGACGGCGAGCGTCAGCGCGTGCGCCCGGGCGCCACGGCGCACGAGCGCCAGGATCAGTGCGAGCACCACGACCGCGCCGAGCAGGAGGGGGACGAAGGCTCCGAGCACCACGGCTGCCAGGGAGGCGGCGAATGCCGTGGTGGCGGTGGAGCGACGGATGGCCATCGCCCACATGCCCGACGCGACGGCCGGGAGGAGCACCAGGGCGACGACGGCGCCGAGACGACCCTGCGCGACCGAGGCCGCCGCGACCCCGGTGCAGGCCCACGCGAACGCGGCGAGTCCGCGCACCCAGCGGGTTGCGGCGACCGGCCGCAGGGCGAGGTAGGCACTGACAGCGGCGAGCGGCATCCCGAGGATGAGGATGAGGGCCACGACCAGGCCGGAGGGGGACGTGGGGGACGGGACCAGCGGCACGTGGTCGACCAGCCACGCGGGGGCTGCGAGCAGGGCGGTGTGCGGGCCGACGGGGTCGGGCACGCCGAGGCCCGCCCCGGTCCAGCCGTCGGTCCACGCGTGCCACAGGCCGGTGGCGCCGGCGCGGGTGCCGACGAGCTCGCCCCCGGAGAGTCCCGAGCCAGCGCCGGTGAGCACGCCCGCGCCCAGGGAGCGACCGGCCGCGGCGGCCACCGCGGCGGCACCCACCGTCGCGAGGACGCCGGGGTGGCGCAGCACGTCAGCCGCCCACGAGCGGGGGTTGAGCTCGTTGGCCTGGTCACCGATCGGAGCCCGCGGAGACACCACCGCGTGGTGCACGGAGTCGCCCCAGGAGGTGAGCACGGCGCTGCGTGGCTCGAAGAGCACTCGCAGGTCGCGGCGGCGCACCGCACGGGGTAGCCGGGTGCGGCGACGCGCCAGGGCGCCCCGGAACGGGTCGACCGAGACCAGCGCGGTGAGCTCGGACCAGGCTGCCCGGGGGCGCTTGAGGAGCAGCAGCCCGATGGCCGCGAGGAGCGAGGTGAGCAGGATCCAGACGGCGAGGAAGGGCGCGGCCCACCACGGTGCGCGAGCCAGCGCGACCCGGCGGGCGGCGCGGCGGCGGGCGGGGCTGGATCCGCCGACGGGGGCGACCCCGCGCTCGGTGTGCACCCTGGCACTGGGCACCACGACCACCCTGCGACCCGCGATGTGGGCACGCCACCCGAGGTCGAGGTCTGCGCCGACATCGCCGAAGAACGGCTCCCAGCCGCGGAGCTGGAGCAGCAGCGAGCGCTCGATGAGCGAGCCGGCCAGCGGCACCGCGAGCACGTCGGTGCTCTGGTCGTACTGCCCCTGGTCGGGCTCACCGGGCCGTGGACGGGAGGAGAGGCGGCCACCGCGGGTCGTGCGGATCGAGAGGGCACGCAACATGAGGGGGTTGCCCGCATCGACGTGCTTGGGGCCGATCAGGCCAGCTGAGGGAGAGCGCCGCCACTCATCGACGAGCCGGACGAGGGTCTGCCGCTCGGGGACGGCTCCGACGGGGAGGATCCACAGCAGGGGCTCGCCGGGGAGCTCGGGGCCGGGCTCA
>JBDTDY010000305.1:0-3490 GCA_039922835.1 Ornithinibacter sp. | reverse complement strand
CCATCGAGCCGGCGACCTTGAAGGCCATCTCGGAGGAGTCGACCTCGTGGTACGCGCCGTCCAGCAGCGTGAGCCGCAGGTTCACCAGCGGGTAGCCCGCCAGCACGCCGTACTGCATGGCGTCCTGGATGCCGGCGTCCACCGAGGGGATGTACTCCCTGGGGATGCGACCGCCGGTGACCTTGTTCGAGAACTCGTACATCTCGCCCTCGGCCGTGTCGAGCGGCTCGAGCGCGATCTGGATCTTGGCGAACTGGCCGGACCCACCCGTCTGCTTCTTGTGGGTGTAGTCGTACTTGGCGATCGAGCCCTTGATGGTCTCGCGGTAGGCGACCTGCGGCTTGCCGACGTTGGCCTCGACCTTGAACTCGCGGCGCATGCGGTCCACGAGGATGTCCAGGTGGAGCTCGCCCATGCCGGCGATGATCGTCTGGCCGGTGTCCTCGTCGAGGTGCACCTGGAAGGTCGGGTCCTCCTCGGCGAGCTTCTGGATCGCCATGCCCAGCTTCTCCTGGTCACCCTTGGTCTTGGGCTCGATGGCCACCTGGATCACGGGCTCGGGGAAGGTCATCGACTCGAGCACGACGGGGTGCTCGAGGTCGCACAGGGTGTCACCCGTGGTGGTCGCCTTCAGTCCGATGGCGGCGTAGATGTGGCCCGCCATGGCGTCGTTGACCGGGTTCTCCTTGTTGGCGTGCATCTGGAAGAGCTTCCCGATGCGCTCCTTCTTCACCTTGGTCGAGTTGAGCACCTGGGTGCCGGCCGAGATGTGACCGGAGTAGACCCGGATGAAGGTCAGGGTGCCGAAGAACGGGTGCGTGGCGACCTTGAATGCCAGCGCCGAGAACGGCTCGTCCTTGCTGGGGTGACGCACGACCTCCTCGTCCTCGTTGCCCGGGGCGTGGCCGATCATGGCGGACACGTCGAGCGGGGAGGGGAGGTAGTCGACGACCGCGTCGAGCATCGGCTGCACGCCGCGGTTCTTGAACGCGGAGCCGCACAGCACGGGGTAGACCTCGGAGGCGACGGTCAGCTTGCGGATGCCGGCCTTGATCTCCTCGGGGGTGAGCTCGCCGCCCTCGAGGTACTTCTCCATCAGGGCGTCATCGCCCTCGGCGACCCGCTCGATGAGGTGGTGGCGGTACTCCTCGACCTTCTCGGTCATGTCCGCCGGGATCTCCTGGATCTCGTACTTCGAGCCCATGGTGACGTCACCCTTGGCGTCACCGGGCCACACGAGCGCGCGGCGGTAGATGAGGTCGACGACACCGATGAAGTCGTTCTCGGCCCCGATCGGGAGCTGGAGCACGAGCGGCTCGGCACCGAGGCGGTCCTTGATGGTGGCGACGGTGAAGTAGAAGTCCGCGCCGAGCTTGTCCATCTTGTTGACGAAGCAGATACGGGGGACGTTGTACTTGTCGGCCTGGCGCCAGACGGTCTCGGACTGCGGCTCCACACCCTCCTTGCCGTCGAACACCGCGACGGCACCGTCCAGGACGCGCAGCGAGCGCTCGACCTCGACCGTGAAGTCGACGTGCCCGGGGGTGTCGATGATGTTGATCTGGTTGTCTCCCCAGAAGGAGGTCACGGCGGCCGAGGTGATCGTGATGCCGCGCTCCTTCTCCTGCTCCATCCAGTCGGTGGTGGAGGCGCCGTCGTGCGTCTCGCCCATCTTCCGGTTGACGCCGGTGTAGAAGAGGATGCGCTCGGTCGCCGTGGTCTTGCCGGCGTCGATGTGCGCCATGATGCCGATGTTGCGGACCTTGTTGAGGTCCGTCAGGACGTCCTGTGCCACGTTCGTGCTCTCGTCTCGTCGCGTTGTGTGCGGTGTTGTGGTGCGCGTGGGTCAACGCCACCGGTTCCTGCGGTATGCCGGGTGCGTTGCTCACGCTCCCGGCATACCCCAGGGGTGGGTCACCAGCGGTAGTGGGCGAAGGCCTTGTTCGACTCGGCCATCTTGTGCGTGTCCTCGCGGCGCTTGACAGCAGCGCCGAGGCCGTTGGAGGCGTCCAGGATCTCGTTCATCAGGCGCTCGGTCATCGTCTTCTCACGACGCTGGCGCGAGTAGCCGACCAGCCAGCGCAGCGACAGGGTCGTGGCCCGGTTGGGCTTGACCTCGATCGGCACCTGGTAGGTCGCACCGCCGACGCGGCGGGACTTCACCTCGAGGGTGGGCTTGATGTTGTCGAGCGCGCGCTTGAGCGTGGCGACGGGGTCGGTGCCGGTCTTCTGCTGGCAGCCCTCGAGGGCGCCGTAGACGATCGTCTCGGCGATCGACTTCTTGCCGTCGAGCAAGATCTTGTTGACCAGCGAGGTCACCAGCGGGGACTGGTAGACCGGGTCGATCACGAGCGGCCGCTTCGGTGCGGGTCCCTTGCGAGGCATCAGGCCTTACCCTTCTTCGCGCCGTAGAGGCTGCGGGCCTGCTTACGGTTCTTGACGCCCTGGGTGTCGAGGGCGCCGCGGATGATCTTGTAGCGGACACCGGGGAGGTCCTTCACCCGGCCACCGCGGACGAGCACCATGGAGTGCTCCTGGAGGTTGTGACCCACGCCCGGGATGTAGGCGGTCACCTCGATGCCACTCGTGAGGCGCACGCGGGCGACCTTGCGGAGGGCGGAGTTCGGCTTCTTGGGGGTGGTGGTGTACACCCGCGTGCACACGCCACGGCGCTGCGGCGAGCCCTTCAGGGCCGGCGTCTTGGCCTTGGACGTCTTGTCCTGACGGCCCTTGCGCACCAGCTGGTTGATGGTAGGCAACCTGGATCCTTTGCTTGTCTGGTCGACGCCCCGGCATCGGTGCCGGGGCTCCTTGTGGTGTCCGGTGCGACCCCTGTGACAGGGCGCGGCAACCGGGTGCTCCTCCCTGCACTCCCCACGCATCACCTTCGAAGAAGATGGTGGGGCGCCCGGCAAGAGGTGGGCGAGGCGCTCGCCCCACACCTCCCGGCGCGGAGCCAGGCTCCAGGGTCTGGACCTAGCCAGACACGATGGTCAAGATTACCGGTTCGCAGGGGGCCCCTCCAAATCGTCCCCTGTTCAGGCTGGTCGGGGTGACCCCGAAAACCCCGGTGAAGCACGGGAAGGTTCCCCTGTCCGGCCGGGGTTCTCGCGCGGCGGGCCCTGTCAGCGGCGCCTTCGTGGAGCTGGGTTCGCGCCGGGAACGCTCTCGTCAGGAGCCACCGCGCAGCCGTCCCACTTCAACGTGTGCGAGCCAGCACTCAGCACAAGATGGTGCCAGAACCATAGGGAGGAACCTGTGGTTCGCGCACGAACCTCTGCTAGCAGAGGTTCGTGGAAGGGGTCAGGGCAGGAGGTCGAAGGCGGGTGCGTAGCGGAAGGCACCGGCCAGCTCGGGGCGCCACGCCTGCAGGCACTTGACCTGGAAGAAGCGGTCCTCCCACGCGCCCGGGGAACCCACTCCCGCTCCCGCCGCACTCTCGAACCCGAAGTGCCCGTACCACCCCGGATCGCCCAACAGCACGATCGAT
>JBDTDY010000304.1:0-5810 GCA_039922835.1 Ornithinibacter sp. | reverse complement strand
ACCCATCGGGTGCCCGCCCCCCGCCTCGTTTCCCTTTTATGCAGGGGTGCCGACGTGCAGACTGTGGGCACCCCCCGACATTGGAGACCCATGTCCGACACCAGCACTGCCGAACAGGCACCTCCTCCACCCACGGAGGAAGCACCCCGCGAGCCGCAGGACCGCGGCGGGATGCTCGCCTACCTGATCGGCCACCAGAGCGGTGTCGTCATCGTCGCCGCCCTCGTCATCTCGCTGCTCATCGGAGCCGTGCTGATCCGCTACCAGGGCGTCAGCCCGTTGTACGCCTACGAGACCCTCCTGCGCGAAGCCCTCGTCTACGACGGTGCACTGGAGCGCTCCCTGCAGAAGACGGCGCCCCTGGTGCTCACCGGGTTGGCGGTCGTGCTGCCGCTGCGCCTGGGACTGTTCAACATCGGCGGTCAGGGCCAGTTCGCGACCGGCGCGATCTTCGGCGCGTGGGTCGCCTACATCGCCGGTGGCGCCGGCTTCCTCGGAGCCGTCCTCGGCATGGTCGCCGGGGTCATCGCCGGGGCGCTCGTCGGCGTGCTGGTGGGCGTGCTGAAGGCGTGGCGCGGGGTGCACGAGGTGATCTCCACGATCATGCTCAACTACATCGTCGCGGGCATCACCTTCTGGCTCGTCGTCGGGCCGCTCCAGGCCGAGAGCTCCAAGCGCAGCGGCATCCCGCAGACCGAGAACATTCCCGTGGCCGCTCAGCTCAAGGCGGTGGGTGGGATCCCGATCGGATTCATCATCGCCGTCGCGCTCGCGGTCCTCGCCTGGTGGATGCTCTCGCGCACCACGCTGGGCTTCCGCTTCAACACCGTGGGCGCCAACAAGAGTGCTGCCGGGTATGCGGGCATCTCCATCCCGCGCATCACGGTGCTCGCGATGGCCCTGGGCGCCGGGCTCGCCGGGTTGGGCGGGGCGCTCGAGGCCGAGGGGACGCTGCACCGGTTCGAGCCGGCTATCGTCGGCACGCTCGGCTTCGACGGCATCACCATCGCCCTGCTCGCCAGGGTGAACCCCCTCGCGACGATCCCCGCGGCGTTCCTCGTCGGCGTGCTGCGCACGGGAGCGGCAGGTCTGCAGTTCAACACCGGGATCGCACCGGAGATCGTCGACGTGCTGCTCGCGATCATCCTGCTCATGGTCTCGATCCCCGTGCTCGGCAAGTGGATCTTCCGCAGCCGTGCCGACAAGGTCAATGTCGCGTCGACGAGCTGGGGGTCATGATGAGCAGCTGGTTGAGTCGCAACCGCACCATCGTGGTGGTCAGCGCCTTCGTGATCATCGCGGCATACGTCTTCTACTACGCCAAGAACGACATCGCGCCCTCGATGTTCGGCGCGGCGTGGGGCTACGCCATCCCGCTCGTCCTCGCGGCGCTCGTCGGCGTCATCGGCGAGCGGTCCGGCGTGGTCAACATCGGCATCGAGGGCCAGATGCTGCTCGCCGCCTTCGCCGGGTTCTTCGCCGCCGCGTACAGCGGATCGATGGTCGTCGGCGTGCTCGCAGGCGTCGGCACCGGGCTGCTCGCCGGTGGGTTCCTCGCCTGGACGACGGTCCGCTGGCGGATGGACCAGATCATCGCCGGGGTGGTGCTCAACATCGTGGCCACCGGGCTCACCTCGTTCTACCTCGTGTCCGGAAAGATCCTCCCGGGGGTCATCCCCAACCTCGACATCCCCGTGCTCAAGGACATCCCCCTCCTCGGAGACGTCTTCTTCAGCGGCCGCAGCTGGATCGCGAGCGTCGCGATCCTCGCGGCGATCACCGTCCACATCGGGATGTTCCACACCCGGTGGGGTCTGCGCACACGGGCCGTCGGGGAGTACCCGTCCGCGGCCGACACCGCCGGCATCAACGTGGAACGGCTCCGCCTGTTCAACGTGACCATCGCCGGATCGCTCGCAGGCCTGGCCGGCGTCTACCTCTCGATGGACGCGTCCTCCTCCTTCGAGCGAGGCATGACCGCGGGCCGCGGGTTCCTCGCCCTGGCCATCATGATCATGGGCGCCTGGCGCCCGCTGCGGGCCTTCGCCATGGCGCTGTTCTTCGGCTTCATCAACGCGGTCGCCTCCCAGCTGCAGCAGACCGGCGGCGTCTCGATCCCACCGCAGCTGCTCGGCACCCTGCCCTACGTCGCCACCCTCGTCGTCCTCGCCGTCGCCGCCGGGCGGGTGAGGGCGCCAGGGGCAGTGGGGCAGCCCTACGTGAAGGGAGACACCTGATGAGTGCGACCACCCCCCAGGGGCAGGACCCGGTGACCGCGCAGTCGGTGCCCACCGATGGTTCGCCGCACCCCGAGGCGCACACGGACACCGGGCTGGAGCACCTGGCCCAGGTCGCGACGACCGAGGCGGCCCGCACCCTCCCACCAGAGCAGTCCGGCTTCGGTGCAGGGGTCGTCGGGGAGACCCTGCTCGACATCGTCGGGCTCTCCAAGAGCTTCGGCAGCGTCCACGCCAACAAGGACATCAGCATCCACGTCAAGCGTGGTGAGATCGTCGCGCTCCTCGGGGAGAACGGTGCAGGCAAGTCCACCCTCGTCAACCAGATCTTCGGCCTGATCACCCCCGACACCGGCACGGTCGGGGTCAAGGGCGACACGACGCCGATCAAGGACCCCAAGGACGCCATCCGGCGCGGCATCGGGATGGTCCACCAGCACTTCCAGCTCGTCCCGGTGATGACCGTCGCCGAGAACATGATGCTCGGGCACGAGAAGACGCGTGGCGGAGCGTTCCTGGACCTGGGGTCGGCGCGGGAGATGGTGCGCACCCTCTCGGCCAAGCACCGCCTCGACGTGGATCCCGACGTCGAGATCGACGACCTCCCCGTGGGCACCCAGCAGCGGGTCGAGATCCTCAAGGCGCTCTCCCGCGAGGTCGACCTCCTCATCCTGGACGAACCCACCGCCGTGCTCACCCCGCAGGAGACCGACGAGCTGCTCGCCGTGATGCGAGAGCTCGCCAACTCGGGCACCTCCATCGTCTTCATCACCCACAAGCTGCGCGAGGTCCTCGCCGTCTCCGACCGCGTCTACGTGCTGCGCCAGGGCGCCGTGGTGGGTGAGGTGGCCACCAAGGACACCGACGCGCGCGGGCTCGCCACGATGATGGTCGGGCGCGAGGTCGTGCTCTCCATCGACAAGACGCCTGCCACGCCCGGCGAGACGGTGCTGACGATCACCGACCTGCACGTCAAGGACGACCGGGACCTCGAGTCGGTCAACGGCCTCTCCCTGAGTGTGCGGGCGGGAGAGATCGTCGGCGTCGCCGGTGTCGAGGGCAACGGCCAGCGTGAGCTCGTCGAGGCACTCGCCGGGATGCGCAAGGTCGTCTCGGGGCAGATGACCCTCGGGGACCTCGACCTCACCAAGGCCAACCCGCACGAGACCCACCACGCGGGCGTCGGCCACATCCCGGAGAACCGCGAGAAGCACGGGCTCGTCGGGGCCTACTCCATCGCGGACAACCTCGTGCTCAACGAGTTCGACCAGGCGCCCTACGCCAAGACCGGCGTGCGCCAGTTCGATGCGATCAGGGCCAACGCCGAGAAGCTGCGCGAGGAGTTCGACATCCGCTCCGAGGGGGTCATGCAGAGCGCCAGTTCGCTCTCGGGCGGCAACAAGCAGAAGGTCGTCGTGGCTCGCGAGATGTCCTTCGAGCCCAAGCTCCTGATGGCCTCCCAGCCCACCCGTGGCGTGGACGTGGGGTCGATCGAGTTCATCCACCGCCGGATCGTGCAGGCCCGCGACGCCGGGGCAGCGGTGCTCCTCGTCTCGGCAGAGCTCGATGAGATCCTCTCCCTCTCCGACCGGATCGCCGTCGTGCACGGCGGCACGGTCGTCGCCGAGATGGACGCCAAGGACGCGGACCGCACCGAGATCGGTCGTCTCATGGCGGGCGACCACTGACCCGACCTATTGCGCTCCACCTACGTTGTGGGTGCCCGCGAGGGGGCGTGCACGTGGGTGGAGTGCAATACGTCGGGCTGTAGAAGCCTGAGGGTCCCCTTGGTTACCGGTTCGTAGGTTACGCGAACGTAGGTTACGCTTGCGTACGTGACTGCATCCACCGTCGAGCGAGCGACCCGCCAACCCGGGTCGACCCGTCCGCGCCTGGGCGCCGAGGCGGCCCCGAGCCCGGTCCGCGCCCTGCTGGGAGGTGCCCGCCGCGTGGCCGAGGCGCTCGCCACGCCGCTGGTGCCCGGTGACTACCTCGACCTGCTCGACCCGCTGCGCGCCGGCGCCGACCTGCGCGGCCGGGTCATCGACATCCGCTGCGAGACCGCTGACGCCGTCACCGTGGTCATCAGGCCCGGCAAGGGGTGGTTGGGCCACGTGCCCGGCCAGTACATCCGCATCGGCATCGACATCGACGGCGTCCGCAACTGGCGCGCCTACAGCCTGACGCACCGCGCCGACGGGTCGCCCGCAGCCGGCATCCCCGCAGGGTGCATCGCGATCACCACCAAGGCGATCCCCGACGGCAAGGTCAGCACCCACCTCGTCCGCACGGCGACGACGGGCACGATGGTCATGCTCGACCAGGCCACCGGCGACTTCACCCTGCCGAGCCCCGCCCCCGCCAAGGTCCTCTTCCTCACCGCCGGCAGCGGCATCACCCCCGTCATGGGCATGCTGCGCAACCACCTCGGTGAGCTCTCCGACGTCGCCCAGGTGCACTGCGCGCCCACGGCATCCGATGTCATCTTCGCCGACGAGCTGAACCGGTATGCCGGGAGCGGTCACCTCTCGCTCACCGTCAACCTCGACGACACGCACGGCATCCTCGACCTCGAGAGCCTCGACGCGATGGTGCCCGACTGGCGCGAGCGCGAGACCTGGACGTGCGGGCCCACCGGCCTGCTCGACGCCGCCGAAGCCCACTGGGCCGCCGCGGGCATCGAGGACCGGCTGCACACCGAGCGCTTCCGCCCGACCGTGATCGAGCCCGGCGAGGGTGGCCAGGTGACGTTCCTGGGCAGCAACATCTCCGTCGACTCCGACGGCTCGACCGCCATCCTGGATGCCGGCGAGGAGGCCGGTGTGCTGATGCCGAGCGGTTGCCGGATGGGCATCTGCTTCGGGTGCGTCGTGACGATGCGCGAGGGCGCGATCCGCGACCTGCGCACCGGCGAGATCACCGTCGTCGAGCCCGGCGACGAGCTGCCCATCCAGACCTGCGTCAACGCCGTCGCCGGATCCTGTGACATCGAGATCTAGCCCGTGAAGAACTGACCTCTGGGTCGATTGTTCACCAGACCCAGCCGACCCAGAGCTTCAGACCCAGTTCCACCGACCCGCCCGCGAGAGACAAGGAAAGGACCCACACCATGACCCTCGCCCCCGAACGCCACGCCATCTCCCCCACCGAGCCGCACCACGTCGCTGCCGCGCACGCCTCGAGCAAGCCCCACGGCATCAACTCCCGCCTCACGGTGACCAGTGCCGCCCCCCGCCCGCAGCGGCCGGCGCTGAAGAAGTCCGGCCGGCCCAACCCCGCCGCGCACCTGAGCCCCGAGCAGATCGAGGGCATCGGCGTCGAGCTCGACGCCCTGCGCAAGGAGGTCATGGACAGCCGCGGCGCCGCAGACGCCGCCTACATCCGCAAGGTCATCACGACCCAGCGCTACCTCGAGATGGGCAGCCGCGCCGTGCTCCTCTTCTCCGGTGTCAAGGTCAAGGGGTTCCGCCCCGCCTGGTGGCTCGGCACCGCCGGCCTCTCGGTCGCCAAGATCCTGGAGAACATGGAGATCGGGCACAACGTCATGCACGGCCAGTGGGACTGGATGCGTGA
>JBDTDY010000303.1:0-2840 GCA_039922835.1 Ornithinibacter sp. | reverse complement strand
TGCTCGACGTGGCCCCCACGCACCTCGACCTCGCGCACCTGGCGTCTGTCCCCCCCACGCCCGCGGCCGCAGAGGTGTTCGGCCGAGGACTCTGCGCGACCCACGCCGCCGGTGCCCCGGCATACGGCAGCGGCCCTCCCGGGTGGGACGGCGACGGCTACCTCGGACCGCTGAGCGAGCCGCTCCCCCTGGCCCTCGGCACGTGGGAGCGCTGGGGTCCGTTCTTCGCACAGGCCCGCATCCAACCGCTGGTGCGAATCGCTCGAGACCGCGGGGTCCTCACCGGCGCCGAAGCCCTGCTGCTCGACCGGCTCGCCGCACGTGTCGCCCGTGGGGCGCACGACACCGGCGAGGCTCCGGCGCGGCTGCACGGCGACCTCTGGTCGGGCAACGTCATGTGGACCGAGCCCGGCGCGGTGCTCATCGACCCGGCGGCACACGGTGGCCACCGCGAGGCCGACCTGGCCATGCTGGCGCTCTTCGGCCTGCCCCACCTGGGCCGAGTGCTCGCCGCCTACCACGAGGCGTCACCGCTGGCCGACGGGTGGCGCGAGCGGGTGCTGCTGCACCAGGTGCACCCGCTGCTCGTGCACGCGGTGCTGTTCGGTGGGTCCTACGTGGGCCGCTGCGTCCACGTCGCGAGGCACTACGCCTGATCGCCGCGCCAACGTCACGGTCCGGGCGGGGGTTGGCCTCATCGGAGGACGGGAGCGGGCAGACTGGCGCGGTGTTCGTCATCGACGCCTTCGGGGCACCGTGGATCCTCGACCTCTCCGGCCTCGAGGAGCCCCTCGCCGACTCCCTGCGGCTCTTGTGGTCCCGAGCCGTCGTCGACACCACGACGACGGAGCTCAGTGAGTCCGACGACGTGCGACCCTTCGTCGTCGCCCGCTCGGCCGACGGCTCGGTGACCGTTGGTGACGGCATCCACCACGGTTCCGATGAGCACCTGCCCTATGCCGTGTCGAGGGCCCTGACCCTGGCGTCACTGAAGCGGCGCGTCGGTGACTGCGTGCTGCTCCACGCTGCAGGAGCAGCCCTGCCGGACGGCTCGACGGTGGCGCTGGTCGGTCCCTCGGGGACGGGCAAGACCACGGCGAGCAGGGCGCTCTGCCAGACCCTTGGTTACGTCTCGGACGAGACGGTGGCGGTGGAGGAGTCAGGTCGGGTGCGCGCATGGGCCAAACCACTCTCGGTGGTGATCGACCCCGCGTCGCGCTGGGAGAAGCTCGAGCACTCACCCGACGAGCTCGGTCTGCTCAGGGCTCCCGAGGCGCTGCACCTCGTCGCCGTCATCGTGCTCGATCGGGACCCTGACCTCGAAGGCGACCCCGTGCTCGAGCAGATCGGGCTGGTCGATGCCATCAACGATGTTCTGCCGCAGACCTCCTCCCTCCTCCAGCTCGAGTCGCCGCTGAGTCGGCTCTCAGCGTTGCTCACCACCGGGAGCGGGCCGTGGCGGCTCACCTATCGTGAGGTCACGGAGTGCATCGACCTCGTGACCGCGGTCGTGAGTGGCACGGCTCCCCACGATTCGCTTCCCTTGCCGTGGGAGGTTGCCGGCGACGAGACCGTCCACGAGGACACCGAGGGCAGCGGGCGCCCGAGCACAGAACGTGCGGACCTCGTAGGCGAGCACACCGTGCTGCGTCGTTCCCCGTACCGCGAGGCAGTGACGTCCGAGGGCCAGGCGATCGTGTTGCAGGGGCAGGCGACGACGCTGCTCCCCGGCATCGCGGCTGCGATCTGGATGGCCCTGGACTCACCTCGCCCGATCACCGAGCTCACGGCGATGGTGCAGGCCGACGTCGGGGAGCATCCCCAGGCCGCGGACCTCGTGCTCGCCGCCGTCAAGGACCTGGTGCGGGCCGGGACGCTGGCTCCGATCGTCGAGACGCTGACCCCGGAGGGCCCGAACGGCGAGTGATGGCGCCATGGAGTGCCGGTCCGGCTCGCTCACGGGTGCTCGGGTCTCGACATATTCTCTTCCCATGAGCGACATGATCATGGTCCCCACCACCGACGGCGAGATGCCGGCCCACCTGTGGCTGCCCGAGTCGGGAAAGGGGCCGGGGGTGCTCCTGCTCCAGGAGATCTTCGGGGTCAGCGACTACATCCAGCGGCGCGCCGAGGACCTCGCTGCCCTCGGTTACGTCGTGCTGGCGCCGGAGGTCTTCTGGCGGCTCGGTGTGTCGTCGGTCGCCAACGGTCCGGACATGTTGCCTGAGGCGATGGGCCTGCTGGGCCGGCTCGACTGGGATGCCGCAGTGGCGGACTCGGGTGCTGCTCTGGACGTGCTCCGCGAACGTGCCGAGATCAGAGGTGGCGTCGGCGTGGTCGGGTTCTGTTTCGGTGGCGGTCTGGGGTATGCCGTGGTCGCGGGCTCTCCCACTGATGCCCTGGTGTCGTTCTACGGGTCGGCCCTGCCGGACCTGGTCGCGGTCATCCCGTCGGTGCCCACGCCCTCGTTGCACCACTTCGGGGAGGCTGATGCCTACATCCCGCTCGACACGGTGGAGCGGATCCGCAGCTCGGTCAGCGAGGGTGGCCCCGTCGAGTTCCACACCTATCCCGGCGCCGACCATGCCTTCGACAACGACGACTTCGCCGGACACCACCCCGAAGCCAGCGCTCTCGCGTGGCAGCGGACCGAGCACTGGCTCAGGGAAAACCTGCCGACGACCTGACGGGCTGCATCGCCGCCGCGTCAGCTGGCGCGGTCGAGGAGGGTGAGGTTTTCGAGTTCTTCGCTGAGTTCCGGGGTCCAGATCTGGTCGTGGAAGTCAGCGTCGACGGAAGCAGTCGTGTCGTGGTGTTCTGCGAGTTGGTATGCCGCCCAG
>JBDTDY010000302.1:0-5199 GCA_039922835.1 Ornithinibacter sp. | reverse complement strand
GATCTTCTTCGACGCAGGCCTGGTCGTCATGCTCCCGATCATCTTCAGCGTGGCGCGCAAGTTCGGTGGGTCGGTGCTGATCTACGGCCTGCCCGCGGCAGGTGCCTTCGCCGTGATGCACGCGTTCGTGCCGCCGCACCCCGGGCCGGTCGCTGCGGGCGAGATCCTGGGAGCCGACATCGGGTTGCTCGTCCTGGTGGGGCTGCTCATCGGGATCCCGACCTGGTTCGTGGCGTCCTACCTCTTCGGGACCTGGACCGGTCGGCGGATCCACGTGCCGGTGCCAGAGCTGCTCAGCGGCGGCGCCACCGAGCCGGAGGGCTCTGAGCACCTCGAGCCGCCGCGCTTCGGCACGGTGATGTTCGTGCTGCTGCTTCCCCTCGTGCTGATCTTCCTCAACACCGGGCTGAGCACGCTCGGCACCGTGGGGGTCCTGGACGGGGACGCCACCTGGGTGGGTCTGCTCAAGATGCTCGGGCAGACCGCGATCGCGCTGCTCATCACCGTCATCGTGGCCACCGCCATCCTCGGCCGCGGCCGGTCCAAGGCTGACGTGGAGCAGCTCCTCAACGGTGCGCTCGGCCCGGTCTGTGCGATCATCCTCATCACTGGTGCCGGCGGCATGTTCGGTGGGGTGCTGCGTGCCAGCGGCATCGGAGAGGCGCTGGCGGGCTCGCTGGAGTCGACCGGCTTGCCGGTCATCGTCGCCGCCTTCCTCGTGGCCACCGCGCTGCGCGTGGCTCAGGGTTCGGCGACCGTCGCGCTCACCACGACCGCGGGGCTCATCGCGCCGACCGTCGCAGCCACCGGCGGCCTCTCCGCGATCGACCTGGCCTGCATCGTCGTCGCCATCGCCTGTGGCTCCACCGTGCTATCGCACGTCAACGACTCCGGCTTCTGGCTGGTCGGTCGCTTCTTCGGCATGGACGTCAAGACGACCCTGCGCACCTGGACGGTGATGGAGACCCTCATCGGTGTCGTCGGCTTCGCGCTGGCCGCAACCGTCAGCCTCGTGCTGTGAGCGCCGGGTCAGGGCGCGTGACACCGGCAGCTGTTCCGCCGACCCGCCATGTCATCGTCATGGGTGTCAGCGGGTGCGGGAAGTCGACCATCGCCGTCGGTATCGCGGAGGCCATGAGCCTGCCCTTCGCCGAAGCGGATCGCTTCCATCCCGAGGCCAACGTCGCCAAGATGGCGGCTGGGGTGCCGCTGACCGACGAGGACCGCTGGCCGTGGCTGAGTGACCTCTCCGCCTGGATGGCCTCGCAGGCCGACCTCGGCCAGTCGACGGTCATGGCGTGCTCGGCCCTGCGCCGCCCCTACCGTGACCTGCTCCGCTCCGGGCCGCCGTCGGTCGACTTCGTCCACCTCGCCGGCCCGATGGAGGTCGTCGAGGAGCGGATGCGAGCCCGTGAGGGGCACTTCATGCCCACGTCCTTGCTGCGCTCGCAGTTCGACACGCTCGAACCGCTCGAGGCCGACGAGCGTGGGGTGGTCCTGGACCTACGCGCCTCACCGGAGGACCTGGTCGAGCAGGCGGTGGCGTGGCTCACGGAATCTGCGGATCCGGCGGCTGGACGGCATCCGGCTGGCTGAGGGTGCAGCCGGCACTGGTGCGTTCGGCACATCGAACCGATGTGGTCGGTGGCGGGAGTTGAGCGGAATAGACTCAAGTCTGAGCAGGTTGCCCATGACGCACACCGAACCCGCGAAGCAGGAGCCCCCATGGAGCTGAAGCCCACCACCAGGGTTGCCGAGGCACTGGCGCTCGCCCAGCGCGCCGCCCAGAGCGCCGGACACCCCGAGATCACCCCCTCCCACCTGGCGCTGGCGCTCGCCGAGCAGCAGGACACCAGCACCCCCGCCCTCCTCGAGGCGGCTGGCACGTCGGCCGAGCGGGTTGCCGAGAACGCCCGCTCCACCCTCTCCGGGATGCCGCGGAGCACCGGTCAGGGTCTGGCCACTCCCGCGCTCGGTCAGGCAGCGCTCTCCGTGCTGCAGCACGCGTCGACGCTCATGGCCGCTCGTGGCGACACCTTCCTGGCCACGGACCTGCTCCTGCTCGCGCTCCTGGAGAAGGGATCCGTGCAGGGGGACGCGCGCGCCCTCGAGGCGCGCCTTGACGACCTGCGAGCCGGCGCGACGGTCTCCACCGAGAGCCAGGAGAGCGGCGGGGAGTCACTGGAGAAGTACGGCACCGACCTCACTGCTGCGGCACGGGCGGGACGCCTGGACCCGGTGATCGGACGCGACGGCGAGATTCGTCGCGTCATCCAGGTGTTGTCGCGGCGGACCAAGAACAACCCGGTCCTCATCGGGGAGCCCGGGGTCGGGAAGACCGCCGTCGTCGAGGGCCTGGCGCAGCGGATGGTCGACGGGGACGTGCCCGAGTCGCTGCGCGGCAAGCGGCTGATCAGCCTGGACCTGGCTGCCATGGTGGCCGGCGCGAAGTACCGCGGGGAGTTCGAGGAGCGGCTCAAGGCCGTCCTGGAGGAGATCAAGGCCTCCGACGGCCAGGTCGTCACGTTCATCGACGAGTTGCACACCGTCGTCGGGGCCGGTGCGACCGGTGACTCCGCGATGGATGCCGGCAACATGCTCAAGCCGATGCTCGCGCGCGGTGAGCTGCGGCTCGTCGGAGCGACCACGCTGGACGAGTTCCGCGAGCACATCGAGAAGGATGCCGCGCTGGAGCGCCGCTTCCAACAGGTCTTCGTCGGCGAGCCCTCGGTGGAGGACACCATCGCCATCCTGCGCGGTCTGAAGGAGCACTACGAGGCGCACCACAAGGTCGAGATCGAGGACTCCGCGCTGGTCGCAGCCGCGAGCCTGTCCGACCGCTACATCAGCGGCCGCCAGCTCCCCGACAAGGCGATCGACCTCGTCGACGAAGCGGCCTCCCGGCTGCGCATGGAGATCGACTCCAGCCCGGTCGAGATCGACGTGCTCCGTCGAGGCGTCGACCGGCTCCGCATGGAGGAGCTGCACCTGGTGAAGGAGACCGACGAGGCCTCCGTCGAGCGGCTCGAGCGGCTGCGGGCCGACCTCGCCGACAGGGCCGAGGAGCTCGCGAGCCTCACTGCGCGGTGGGAGGCGGAGAAGTCCGGGCTGAACAAGGTCGGTGACCTCAAGGCCCGGCTCGACGACCTGCGCACCCAGGCCGAGCGGATGCAGCGCGAGGGGGACTACGAGGCGGCATCCCGCGTGCTCTATGGCGAGATCCCCTCTCTCGAGGGCGAGATCGAGACCGCTCAGGCGGCCGAGTCCCAGATCGACACGGCTGACCTGATGGTCAAGGAACGGGTCGGCGCCGACGACATCGCCGAGGTGATCTCGGCCTGGACCGGCATCCCTGCTGGGCGCCTCCTCCAGGGCGAGAGCGAGAAGCTGCTCTCGATGGAGTCGATCATCGGCGCCCGGCTGATCGGTCAGGGCGACGCCGTGCGCGTTGTCTCCGATGCCGTGCGCCGCTCCCGCGCAGGGGTGGCCGACCCCGACCGACCCACGGGCTCGTTCCTCTTCCTCGGGCCCACGGGGGTGGGCAAGACCGAGCTCGCGAAGTCGTTGGCGGACTTCCTCTTCGACGACGAGCGCGCCATGGTGCGCCTGGACATGTCGGAGTACTCCGAGCGGCACGCGGTGGCGAGGCTCATCGGTGCCCCTCCGGGTTACGTGGGCTACGAGGAGGGTGGTCAGCTGACCGAGGCGGTGCGCCGCCGGCCCTACTCGGTGGTGCTCCTCGACGAGGTGGAGAAGGCCCACCCCGAGACCTTCGACATCCTGCTGCAGGTGCTCGACGACGGACGGCTCACCGACGGGCAGGGACGCACCGTCGACTTCCGCAACGTCATCCTCGTCATGACCTCCAACCTCGGGTCGCAGTTCCTCATCGACCCGACGCTCGATCCTGACGCTCGCCGCGAGGCGGTCATGTCAGCCGTGCGCTCGGCATTCAAGCCCGAGTTCCTCAACCGTCTCGACGAGGTGGTCGTCTTCGACGCCCTCACCACCGGGGAGCTCGCTCGGATCGTCGAGCTGCAGGTTCGGGCCCTCGGGGCTCGACTGCACGAGCGGCGGATCGTCCTGGAGGTGACCGACTCCGCCAAGGCGTGGCTGGCCACCCAGGGCTACGACCCGGCATACGGCGCCCGGCCGCTGCGCCGGCTGGTGCAGCGCGAGATCGGCGACCGGCTCGCCACCGCACTGTTGTCGGGGTCGGTGCGCGACGGTGACACGGTGACCGTCGACGCCGAAGGTGCCGGCCTCACCCTGCGCTGACCTCCCCAACCTCTGCTAGCAGTGGTTCGTGCTGGAACCACAGCGTGCACCCTGTGGTTCCAGCACCAAGGTCTGCTAGCAGAGGTTCGTGCAGTGGCGTGGGTGGGCGCGGAGCGCGCCGTAGGGTGTCGCCATGCCCGCTCGCCCGCTCCTCGTGGTCCTCTCCGGCGCCCTCCTGCTCACCGGCGGCTGCTCTGGCGGCGAGGCACCACCGGACGCACCGACGCCGCGCTCGGCCAGCGAGCAGCTCGCCGCTGCAAAGACCGTGCTGGATGCCGCGGGCACGGTTGCGCTGGAGCTCACCAGCCGCGATGTGCCGGCTCGTGAGAACGGTGTCACCGCCGCCAAGGGATCCGGCGTGATCAGTGCCACCGAGCCGAAGTTCGCGGGCACCATCACGGGCAGCATCCAAGGTGTCGCGGGCACCATCGAGACCATCGCCGTGGGAGACACCGCCTACATCAAGTT
The DNA here is from genome assembly GCA_039922835.1 of Ornithinibacter sp. GTDB lineage: Bacteria > Actinomycetota > Actinomycetes > Actinomycetales > Dermatophilaceae > Fodinibacter. The sequence goes on along the minus strand of JBDTDY010000302.1, from coordinate 453 downwards.
CTTCACCCCGAACTTCGTCAAGACCGACCTCGACACCATCAACGCCCCGAACCCGGCGCTCTTCTTCGACCCCAGCGGTGGCATCTCCTCGCTGCTGACCGCGACGACCGAGCCCAAGGTCACCGGTCAGGTGCGGTCGGGCTCCGACGTGCTCGAGCGCATCGACGGCGGCCTCCCCGCCAAGCAGGTGCAGACCCTCTTCCACCTTGGCGACGGCACCGGTGCCTACACCGTGAGCTACGGGCTCACCAAGGACGACCACCTGCGCACGGCCACCATCGTCGGGCCCTTCTTCCCGGGGGCCGAGGCGACCTACTCGTTGATCTTGAAGGACTACGGGAAGCCCGTTGAGATCACCCGCCCCTAGGGCCCTGCTCGCGACGGCCTCACTGGCGGTCGCCCTCGCTGCGGCGGACACCTACGTGGTGGTGCTCGCCCTCACCGACATGATGC
>JBDTDY010000301.1:0-12216 GCA_039922835.1 Ornithinibacter sp. | reverse complement strand
GAACTGACCGGCGCGCTCGGGCACCGTCTCGATCTCGGGCTCGTCGTGCTGCCCCAGGTCAGCGGTGTAGGTGCAGGGCACCGCGCCCTTCTCGCGCATCCACGCGACGGCGACGGAGGTGTCGAGACCTCCGGAGAAGGCGATGCCGACGCGCTCGCCGACGGGCAGGGAGGTGAGGACCTTGGACACGAGTGCAACTATATACAGAGTTCTGCATATCTACCAACGGCGGAGCCAGGGTGGCTCAGTCGCGACCGAGGATGTCCTCGATGCGCTGGACCTTGCCGGTGAGCATCCCCGTGTGTCCGGGTCGGATGTCCGCCTTGACCACGAGGGAGACGCGCGGGTGGGAGGCGGCCATCGTCTCGACGCACTCCTTGATGACCGCCATCACCTCGTCCCACTCGCCCTCGAGGCTCGTGAACATCGAGGTCGTCTCGTTGGGCAGCCCGCTGGCGCGGACGATCCGCACCGCCTCAGCCACCGCCACGGCATACGACCCGTCGTCCTCCGGCCCGGCCGGCGCGATGCTGAACGCAGCGATCATCAGCTGTCCCCACCCTCGTTGCCGGAGGACCCGGCGGTGACGTCCCCGAGACGGTAACGACGAGCCGCCTCCAGGGGGACGGATCGCTCGACCTCGCCCCGCTCGGCAAGGGACTGCAGCGCGCGCACCGCCATCGACGGACCGTCGATGTGGAAGAAGCGGCGTGCTGCGGGCCGGGTGTCGGAGAAGCCGAACCCATCGGCGCCCAGAGATGCGAAGTCACCGGGAACCCACTGCGCGATCTGGTCCTGCACCGCGCGCATGTAGTCCGACACCGCGATCACCGGCCCCTGGGTCGCGCCCAGCTTCTGGGTGACCCACGGCACCGGCGCCTCGACCTCGGGGTGCAGGAATGCCGTCTCGTCACAGCGCAGCCCGTCACGGCGCAGCTCGTTCCACGACGTCACCGACCACACGTCGGCCACGACGTGCCAGTCGTTGCGCAGCAGCTCCTGGGCCTCGAGCGCCCACGCCATTCCCACACCCGAAGCGAGCAGCTGCACGCGGGGAGCATCGGCCGGCAGGCCCTCGGTGCTTCCCTCCGCGTAGAGGTAGAGGCCCTTGAGCAGGCCCTCGCGGTCCAGGCCCTCCGGCTCGACGGGCTGCACGTCCGGCTCGTTGTAGACGGTGATGTAGTAGATGACGTTGCGGTCGTTGTCGGTGAGCGACTCGTCCGTGCCGTACATCCGGTGCAGGCCGTCCTGCATGATGTGGGCGATCTCGTAGGCGAACGCCGGGTCGTAGTGCACCACACCGGGATTCGTCGAGGCCAGCAGCGGTGAGTGACCGTCTGCGTGCTGGAGACCCTCGCCCGTGAGGGTGGTGCGACCAGCTGTCGCGCCGATGAGGAAGCCCCGGGTCATCTGGTCGGCGGCCGCCCAGATCGAGTCGCCGGTGCGCTGGAAGCCGAACATCGAGTAGAAGACATAGATCGGGATCATCGGCTCGCCGTGCGTGGCATAGCTCGTGCCGGTGGCCGTGAAGGCCGCGACCGAGCCCGCTTCATTGATGCCGAGGTGCAGGATGTGCCCCTCCGTCGACTCCCGGTAGGCGAGCATCAGCTCGGCGTCGACGGGCGTGTAGCGCTGCCCGTGCGGGTTGTAGATCTTGATCGTCGGGAAGAAGCTGTCCATGCCGAAGGTCCGTGCCTCGTCAGGGATGATCGGCACGACTCGCTTGCCGAACTCCTTGTCCCGCATGAGATCCTTGAGCAGCCGGACGAACCCCATGGTCGTCGCGATCTGCTGCTTCCCGGAGCCCTTCTTGACCTGCGCGTAGGCCGAGTCGTCGGGAAGGTGCACCGGCGCGTGCTTGACCTGGCGCTTCGGCAGCCCGCCGCCGAGCTTGGCCCGGCGCTCGAGGGCGTACTTGATGACGTCGTCGTCGGCGCCCGGGTGGTAGTAGGGCGCGTTGTAGGGGTCCTTCTCGAGCTGTTCGTCACTGATCGGGAGGTTCAGCGAGTCGCGGAAACCCTTGAGGTCCGCCAGCGTGAACTTCTTCATCTGGTGGGTGGCGTTGCGACCCGCGAAGGACTGCCCCAGGCCGTAGCCCTTGATCGTCTTCGCGAGGATGACCGTCGGCTGGCCGGTGTGGTTGAGCGCGGCCTTGTAGGCGGCATACACCTTGTGGAAGTCGTGGCCACCGCGCTTGAGCTTCCACCAGATGTCCTCGTCGGACCAGTCCGCGACCATCTTGCGGGTGCGCGGGTCACGGTCGAAGAAGTGCTCTCGCACGTACTTCCCGTCGTTGGCGCGGAAGGTCTGGTAGTCGCCGTCGCTGGTGGAGTTCATCAGGTGGACCAGGGCGCCGTCTCCGTCTGCCGCGAGCAGCGGGTCCCACCCGCGGCCCCAGACGACCTTGATGACGTTCCAGCCCGCGCCCCGGAAGAAGGCCTCGAGCTCCTGGATGATCGAGCCGTTGCCGCGCACCGGCCCGTCGAGGCGCTGCAGGTTGCAGTTGATGACGAAGGTGAGGTTGTCGAGCTCCTCGTTCCCCGCGAGCTGGAGCAGGCCGCGCGACTCGGGCTCGTCCATCTCGCCGTCGCCCAGGAAGGACCACACGTGCTGGTCACTGGTGTCCTTCATCCCGCGGGCATGGAGGTACTTGTTGAACTGTGCCTGGTAGATCGCGTTCATCGGACCGATGCCCATCGAGACCGTGGGGAACTCCCAGAAGTCCGGCATCAACCGCGGGTGGGGGTAGGACGGGAGCGCGAGCGGCTTGCCGTCGACGATGTGCGACTTCTCCTGGCGGAAGCCGTCGAGGCGCTGTGCGGAGATGCGGCCCTCGAGGTAGGCGCGGGCATACATGCCGGGGGAGGCGTGGCCCTGGAAGAAGACCTGGTCGCCGCCGCCGGGGTGGTCCTTGCCACGGAAGAAGTGGTTCATGCCCACCTCGTACAGCGTCGCCGCCGACGCGTACGTCGAGATGTGGCCCCCCACACCGATGCCCGGGCGCTGGGCCCGGTGAACGATCATCGCCGCGTTCCACCTCAGGTAGGCGCGGAAGCGGCGCTCGACGTCCTCGTCGCCGGGGAACCACGGCTCCTGTTCCGGGCTGATCGTGTTGACGTAGTCCGTCGTCGTCAGTGAGGGCACCCCCACCTGCATGGCACGCGCCCGCTCGAGCAGTCGCAGCATGAGGTAGCGAGCCCGCATCCGACCAGGGCCGTGGATGACCGAGTCGAGGCTGTCGAGCCACTCCTGGGTCTCGGAGGGGTCGATGTCCGGCAGGTGGGTCGGGAGGCCGTTGAGGATGGGGCCGACGTCTTCGCGGGGTGACACGCGCAGGTCCTTTCACCGATCACGAACCGAGCCCCGGAAAGGGCCGGTGATCCCCATCCTTCACCCCTTCGGCGCCACTGTGGCAACCGGGTGCAACCTACTTGCGGGTATCGGGCTCCAGACGCCCTGCATGCGTGTAGACGGAGAGCAGCGGAGCCCGGGTGAAGGCCACGAGGGTCACCCCGCAGTCCTGTGCCAGAGCCACGGCGAGCGAGGTGGGAGCGCCCACGGCAACCACGACAGGGATGCCGGTGACGGCGGCCTTCTGGACGATCTCGAAGCTCGCACGCGAGGACACGACCAGCACCGTGCCGGCGAACGGCAGGCTGCGCTCCCGCGAGAGCGCGCCCACGACCTTGTCGACCGCGTTGTGCCGGCCGACGTCCTCGCGCACCGACAGGACGGTCCCGTCAGGGGCGAACAGCCCCGCCGCGTGCACCCCCCCGGTGAGCTCGAAGACCGGCTGGTGCCGACGCAGCACCTCCGGCAAGCCCGCCACGACCTGGGGTGAGAGCACCACCGGGTCCTGCCCCACGGCATACCGACCGGTGCGGCGGACCGCGTCGATCGAGGACGAGCCGCACACTCCGCAGGCGCTCGTCATCGGCTCGGTGCGCTCGCGCAGCGGACGGTGCAGTGCCACACCGGGGCCGAGCGCCACGTCGACGACGTTGAACGTCGCGGTGCCGTCCTCCCCGAGGTCCGTGCAGTGCATCAGTGTCGCGACCTCGTCCGCGGAGTGCAGCAACCCCTCGGTGAGCAGGTGCCCGAGCGTCAGGTCGAAGTCGTCACCCGGCGTGCGCATCGTGGTCGTCACGGTGTCCGCCCCCACCCGGATCTCCAGGGGCTCCTCCACGGCGATGGTGTCGGGACGATCGACGATGCCCCCGGTGGAGACGTTCCACCGGCTGCGCCGCACCCGCGTCGTGACCCTGCCCATACGCGTCATCCAAACACACCGGAGTGACCGGGCGAGGGCACGGCTGAGGCAGACTGGGCCCATGTCCGACCCGACCCCCACAACCCTGGCGAGCACGGCTTCGGTCACCTTGCGCGGGGGCGACCTCCCGTGGCGACCGGTGTCGCCGACCCTGGTGCGTGTGCGCCTCATCACGCTCGGGGTCGTCGTGCTGCCGCTGCTGGTGGCCGCAGTCGTCGTCGCCGTGCTTCTCACGCCGTGGGTGTGGTTCGGGGTCGGGGCCATCGTGCTCGTCGGTGCGTGGGCGGCCTGGCTCATCGGACGCCAGGTCAGCGCCATCTCCTGGGTGGAGCTCGAGGAGGAGATCGTCATCCGCAAGGGGCGCCTCTTCCGCACGCTGGTGAGCGTCCCCTACGGCCGGCTCCAGTACGTCGACATCCAGAGCGGCCCCCTGATGCGGGCCTCCGGCATCGCGTCCTGCGAGATCCACACGGCCTCCCCCGAGAGCGGTGGGTCCCTGCCCGGGCTGCCGGTGGCAGAGGCCGAGGCCCTCCGGGCCCGACTCGCAGCGCGCGGCGAGGCCCAGCGAGCCGGCCTGTGAGCGAAGCGCACCAGGTGGTGCCGGCTCCACCGCAGCCGGCGCCGACCGACGCCGACGACTGGCAGCGGTTGCACCCGCTCTCGCCCCTGCTCCGGGGTGGGCTCGTGGTGCTGGCGGTGCTCGGGTATGGCGCCTCGCAGCTCTTCGACCGGGTCCTGTCCAGTGTCGGTATGGACGTCGGCGTCCCCGGGGTCAACGGCGGGAACGACGCAGGCGACGTCGGTGACCCCACGGGTGCGCTCATTGCCCACCCCCTGATCGCGCTGCTCCTCGTCCTCCTGGTCATCGCCGCGATCGCTGGCGGCAACTACGTGGCCTGGCGGTTCTCGCGATTCAGGGTCGGCCCGCGGCAGGTCGAGCTGCGCCAGGGTGTGCTCTTCCGCCAGCACCGTCAGGTGCCGTTCGAGAGGGTGCAGGCCGTCGAGCTCTCGCGGCCGATCCTCGCCCGGCTGCTCGGTCTCGCGCAGGTCGTCGTGCAGTCGGCCGGCGGGTCGGACTCAAACCTGAAACTGTCCTTTTTGTCCCTGGGGCGCGCGGAACGGGTGCGCGACGACCTGCTGGCCCTGGCGGGGGCCTCCGACGAAGCCTCCGCACCAGCAGGGATGCCGGGTGGCGACCCGGCCGATGTCATGGCACCGCCCGACGGCGTTCCGGCATCGCCGTGGGCAGCACCGCGCGGTTCGGGCGCCGGGCAGCCGCTCCTCGATGTGCCCAACGGGCGGCTCTTCGTGGCGACGATCCTGCACGGGTCCACCATCGTGCTGGCCGTGCTGCTCATCGCCGCACTGGCGGGTTTCGGGTTCGCCCGATTTGGTGTGATCGTCTTCGCGGGCCTGCCTGCCCTGGTGCCCATCGCGTTCGGGGTGGGCGTCGGACGGGTCAAGGAGCTGCTCACCCACGGCAACTTCCACCTCGCCGAGACCGGCACCGGGTTGCGGATCCAGCACGGCCTCACCGACCTCCGCACGACCACCATCCCGATCCACCGCATCCAGGCACTGGACCTGATCCAGCCGTTGTGGTGGCGGCCGCTGGGCTGGTGGCGGATCCGGGTCAACGTGGCCGGCATCGCCTCGGGTGCGGACGGGGACGGCGAGTCGGAGACGACGTTGCTGCCCGTCGGGAGCCTGGAGGAGGCGCTCCACGTCATCTCGAGGCTCGGGCACGAATCCGGTGTGGAGGTGCTGCGCGTGGCGGCCCTGGGCAGCGACCCCTCGCCGGGGTGGCGTTCCGCGTCGACGCGGGCGAAGGTCTTCGACCCGCTCTCCTGGCGGCGCAACGCCTGGACCCTCACCGACAGTGCGGTGGTCCTGCGCAGCGGGCGGCTCACCCGTCGCGCCGTCACGGTCCCGCACGCACGCGTGCAGTCGATGGCCCTGCAGCAGGGACCGATCGAGACCCGGATGGGGCTCGCTTCGGTGACCGTCGTCTCCACGCCGGGGCCGGTGGAGGCCAGCCTCGCGCACCTCGACGTCGACGCGGCGCACCAGTTCCTGGAGCAGGTGTCGGCCGCTGCGAGGGTCGCCCGCCGTGTCGTGTCAACCCTCCCTGAGGCACCCCACCTTGCACCGGACGCATCAGAGTTGGTGGACTAGTGCTCGACCACCCCCACACGAGAGGCATGTGACGACGTGAACAGCCCAGCGCCATCCCCGGCGGACCCCGGGTCGGCCGGTGTCGGAGCCGCGGACCGGCTCGGGATCGCCCGCGACCAGGTCGTCCAGGAGTTCGGGTACGACACCGACGCCGACGACTCCTTCCGGTTCGCCGTCGAGGACCTCTGTGGCGCGGAACTGGAGGACGAGGACTACACGGGGGTCTCGGACATCATCCTGCTGTGGTTCCGGCAGGGTGACGGTGACCTGGTCGACGCCCTCGTCGACATGGTCAGCTCCATCGATGACGGCGGCTTCGTCGTGCTGCTCACCCCGAAGGGCACCCCGGAACAGGTCGAGGCGAGCGAGATCGACGAGGCAGTGGTCACGGCCGGGCTGCACGCCGGGGGGACCTTCCAGGTGGGGGCCGACTGGCGCGCCCTCAAGCTCGTCGCGCCGAAGGCCGCTGCCCGCCGCTAGACCCTCTCACGTCGCAGCCGTGACGGTCCGCACGCCCGACCCCGGGCGTCGGTGGGTGCTGGCAGGATGGCACCCATGTCCTCGCACGTCACACCTCTCACCATCGGCCAGGTGGCTCCCGACTTCACCCTGCCCGACCAGAACGGCGTCGCGGTGCGACTGAGCGACCTCACCGCGGAGAAGAACGTCGTCATCGTCTTCTACCCGTTCGCCTTCTCCGGCATCTGCACCGGTGAGCTCGACGAGATCCGGGACCACCTGGAACGCTTCGTGTCCGATGACCTGCAGGTGGTGTGCATCTCCTGTGACGCGATGTTCAGCCAGCGGGCCTGGGCGGACCTGCACGGCTACTTCTTCCCGATCCTCGCCGACCACTGGCCGCACGGCGAGGTGACCCGCTCCTACGGGGTCTTCAGCGAGGTGTCCGGAGCGCCGGTGCGCGGCACCTTCCTCATCGGTCGCGACGGCCTCGTGCACTGGACCCTCGTCAACGGACCGGGGGAGCGGCGCGACTTCACCTCGCTTCCGCTCGAGGTGGCCGCGATCTCCTGATCCGGCGGCCTCCTGACAGAATGTCCGCGGTCGGCGGGATCTCCTGGAGGATGTCACGCCGTCACGGGCCTGTAGCTCAGCTGGTAGAGCGCCGCGTTTACACCGCGTAGGTCGTCGGTTCGATCCCGGCCGGGCCCACATGAGCGATGAGCCGATGCGTCTGAGCCAGGTGGTCGCCGTGGTCGACCGCCTCTACCCGCCCGAGAGCGCCCAGTCCTGGGACCGGGTCGGGCTCGTCACGGGCGACCCGGACCAGCCCGTGCGACGCATCCACCTCGCCGTGGACCCGACGCTCGCGGTCATCGCGGAGGCCCGCGAGGCCGGTGCGGACCTCCTGCTCACCCACCACCCGCTGCTCCTGCGGGGAGTCCACAGCGTGGCGACCACGACGGCCAAGGGTGCCAGCGTGAGTGCCCTGCTCGCTGGTGGGATCGCCCTCCTCGTCGCGCACACCAACGCCGACGTGGCGGCCGAAGGGGTCTGCGTCGCGCTCGCCGACGCCTGCGGGCTCTCCGAGCACGAGCCGCTCACGACCTCGGAGGGTCAGCCGATGGGTCGCGTCGGGGACCTGGCCGAGCCGGTGTCCCTGCGCACGTTCGTGGAGGGGCTGGCGAGCCGCCTTCCCGAGGCTGCGGGCGGCATCCGTGTCTCAGGTCCCCCGGATGCCGTGCTGCGCCGGGTCGCGCTGCTCGGGGGCGCCGGCGACGACCTCTTCGACGCCGTGCGGGCCAGCGGCGCCGACGTCTACGTGACGGCCGACCTGCGCCACCACGCGGTTCTCGAGGCGCGCGAGGAGGCGCGCGGAGGTCCGCCCTACGTCGTCGACGCGGGGCACTGGGCCAGCGAGCAGGTCTGGCTGACCCGTGCCGAGCGAGCGCTGCGCGAGGCGCTGGGTGCGGACGTCGCTAGGGTGGAGACCCACATCAGCACAGTGCGCACCGACCCCTGGACCTTCGTCGTCGGTGCCGACCCCGGAGGTATGCCGTGATCGCCGAGTCCGCCCGCCAACAGCGGCTCCTGGACCTCCAGGCCATCGACACCCGCCTGGGTCAGATCGCACACGCGCGCACCCACCTCCCACAACTGGCCGAGCTCGCCGACCTCGGGGGCAAGGCCGGGCTCCTCGACGACCAGCTGATCCGGTTCCGCACCGAGCTCGACGACATCGCGCGCGAGGTGCGCAAGGCCGACGCCGACGTGCAGCAGGTGCGCGACCGGGCAGCTCGTGACCAGGCTCGCCTGGACGCGGGCACCGGCTCGGCCAAGGACCTCCAGGCCATCTCGCACGAGCTGACCTCGCTCGCTCGACGACAGGCCGAGCTCGAGGAGGTCGAGCTCGAGGTGATGGAGCGCGCCGAGTCGATCGAGTCCGACATCGCCGAGCTCGACCGGGGGCGCGGTGAGCTCGGGGAACGGATCGCCGCGCTGGAGGCGAGTCGTGACGATCGCCTGGCAGAGCTCGACGGTGAGGCCGCGACCGTGGGCCAGCCACGCGAGGAGGTCGCTCGCGAGGTCGGCGAGGACCTGCTCGCGCTCTACGAGAAGATCCGCACCTCCTCCGGGGGCACGGGCGCGGCGGCGCTGCGCCAGAGACGGTGCGGGGGCTGCCAGCTCGAGCTGAACCCCGTGGAGATCAACCGGATCCGCACGGCAGCCGAGGACGAGGTGGTGCGGTGCGAGGAGTGCCGTCGCATCCTCGTGCGCACGCCCGAGTCCGGGCTGTGAGCCGCCGACTCACGATCGAGGCCGACGGCGGGTCGCGCGGCAACCCCGGGGTGGGTGGCTATGGCGCGCTGGTCCGCGACACCGACACCGGCGCGCTGCTCGCGGAGCGCGCTGCCCCCCTCGGCAAGGTGTCCAACAACGTCGCCGAGTATCGCGGACTCATCGCTGGTCTGGAGTCAGCCGCGCGCATCGACTCCAGCGCCGACGTCCTCGCCAGGATGGACTCCAAGCTCGTCGTCGAGCAGATGTCCGGTCGCTGGAAGATCAAGCACGAGGACATGCGACGACTGGCGCTGGAGGCCCGCGAGGTGGCGGCAGGGTTCATCCGTGCGGGCGGCTCGGTGCGCTACGAGTGGATCCCGCGGGAGAAGAACAAGGACGCCGACGCCCTGTCCAACGACGGGATGGACGGCCTGACGATCGACCGCATGATGGGTGCCGGTTCGCGGGACGCCGCCGGGGCCGACGAGGAGCCTGCTCCCGACGATCGCGAGCCCATGACATCCGCGTGCGACCCGGTGGTCGCCGCTCCGGGGATCCCCGTGCGTGTCGTGCTGGTGGCCCAGGCCGCCGGTGCCGCGGCCCGCGGCGCCGCCTCGGCCGCGCTCACGCACCTGTTGGGGTCCTCGCCCCGGTGCCTGGTGACGGCATCCGGCGATGCCGCCGTCGAGACCGCTGCCGAGGTCGCCTCCGGTCTGGGGGCGGAGGCGGTGGTCGACGCCGACTGGTCAGGTGCTGCCTAGCGAGTTCTCGCCGCGTGGGATCGGGTGCTGAACCGTGGCGGCACCACCGTGGTGGTGTGCCCTGACGACGCCGTGCGCGTGGTCCTCGGGCACCTGTTGGGCGCGCCGGAGGACCGCCGTCGCCGTCTCGCGGTCTCGGCCGGGTCGCTCACCGGGGTCGAGGTGTGGGAGGACGGCGAGGTCTCCATCGCCTTCACGAACCGGACCTGATCCGCCGCAGGCACCCACGAGCCCTGCGCGCTCCCATCAATGCGGATGCGTCATCATCCTCGCTGGGCCCATGATGACGGGATGCCGAACGAGTTCCGTTGCGTGATCGACGACCACCTCGACAGGGTCGACTGGGAGCGGGCAAAGGACGACCTCGCTGCCGACGACTTCGACAATGGCCGGTCTGCTTCCGCGTTGCGCAGGTCGTTCGAGCAGGCGCACCATGTCGCACTGGCGTGGTCGGACGACCGGTTGATCGGCATGGCGAGGCTCCTCTCCGATGGGGTGTGCAACGCCTACCTGGTGGATGTCTGGACGCAGTCCAGCGTGCGCAGGCGCGGTGTCGGGACCTCGCTGGTCGGGCAGCTCATCGCGGCGGTGCCCGGCCAGCACATCGGGCTCCAGACCGACGACGCTGAGCTGTTCTACGCCAGCCTCGGTTTCACCCGGCAACCGCAGTTCATGGGTCTGGTCGTCGGGAGGTGGCTCGACAACGACGCTCAGCGATGACCCGAGCGCCGCTGACATGGGTCTCGTGGGTTCGGGCCCGGGTGAGATGCGGCCGCGTGGTTCCCCGTCGGCGTTCTAGGCTCCACGCCATGAGCTACGCAGGTGATGTGAGCCCCCAGGACGCGTATGCCGCCGTCACGGGTGACTCCGGCGCCCTCCTGGTCGACGTGCGCACCCGGGCGGAGTGGGCCTACGTGGGGGTGCCAGACCTCGGCGCCGCCGGTAGGGAGGTGCACCTCGTGGAGTGGACGACCTTCCCGGACGGTGCACCGAACACACACTTCGTCGACGAGGTGCGTGCGGCCGGCGCGCAGCCGGGTCGCCCGATCTACCTGCTGTGCCGTTCCGGGGTGCGCTCGCAGGCTGCGGCTGAGGCCCTCACCGCGGCAGGGCTCGGGCCTGCGTTCAACGTGCTCGAGGGCTTCGAGGGGCCGCACGACGAGTCCCACCACCGCGCGGTGTCCGGCTGGAAGAACGCTGGCCTTCCGTGGGTCCAGGGATGAGCGCAGCCGACAAGGGGTGGCGCCCGCAGACCCTCGCGGTGCGAGGAGGGTTGGCGCGCAGCGGGTTCGACGAGACGGCAGAGGCGCTCTACCTGACCTCCGGGTTCGTCTACCAGTCAGCGGAGGAGGCCGAGGCCGCCTTCAAGGGCGAGGTCGAGCACTACATCTACAGCAGGTACGGCAACCCCACTGTCAGCGCCTTCGAGGAGCGCATGCGCCTCCTCGAAGGTGCCGAGGCCTGCTTCGCGACGGCATCCGGGATGGCGGCCGTGTTCACCTCGCTGGCGGCCCTGGTCGGGGCGGGGGACCGCGTCGTGGCCTCCCGCGCGCTCTTCGGGTCGTGCTTCGTGATCCTCGAGGAGATCCTGCCGCGCTGGGGGGTGGAGACCGTCTTCGTCGACGGCGCGGACCTCGAGCAGTGGCGAGAGGCCCTCTCGGTGCCAACCGCGGCCGTGTTCTTCGAGACCCCGAGCAACCCGATGCAGGAACTCGTCGACATCGCTGCCGTCTCCGATCTCGCGCACGCGGCCGGGGCCCGGGTGGTCGTCGACAACGTGTTCGGGACCCCGGTCTTCTCCCACCCGCTGGCGCACGGGGCGGACATCGTCGTCTACTCCGCCACGAAGCACATCGACGGCCAGGGACGAGCTCTGGGGGGTGCGATCCTCGGCCCGAAGGAGTTCATCGAGGGCCCGGTGAAGAACCTCATGCGGCACACCGGGCCGGCGATGTCGCCGTTCAACGCGTGGATCATGACCAAGGGGCTGGAGACCCTGGACCTGCGGGTGCGGGCGATGGCCGCGTCGGCCCTGCTCGTGGCCCAGACCCTCGAGGAGTGGCAGGGCCGGGGGCTCGGGGTGCAGCGGGTGATCTTCCCGCACCTGCCGAGCCACCCGCAGCACCAGCTCGCCCTGCGCCAGCTGGAGGGCGGGGGCGGCACCGTCGTCACGTTCGACGTGGTGGGCGGCAAGGAGGGTGCGTTCGCCTTCCTCAACGCCCTGGACATCATCGACATCTCCAACAACCTCGGTGACACCAAGTCCTTGAC